>NZ_LZKC01000253.1:0-1293 GCF_001672685.1 Mycobacterium sp. E2462 | reverse complement strand
GGCGCGAGCAGGATCGCGGCCATCCGCGAGGCGGTCGGCATCGCCGCCTACCACTGCGGCGACTGGGCGCAGGCGCTGGCCGAGCTGCGGGCGGCGCGCCGGATGGGCAGCAAGTCCGCCCTGCTGGCGCTGATCGCGGATTGCGAGCGCGGGCTTGGCCGCCCGGAGCGGGCCATCGAACTCGCGCGGGGGCCCGAGGCCGCCCAACTCAGCGGCGACGACGCCGACGAGCTGCGCATCGTCGCGGCCGGGGCGCGCGCCGACCTCGGTCAGCTGGAGCAGGCGCTGACGGTGCTGTCCACGCCGGCGCTGGACCCCTCCCGCACCGGCACGACCGCGGCCAGGCTCTTCTACTCCTACGCCGACACCCTGCTGGCGCTGGGCCGCGACGACGAGGCGCTGCAGTGGTTCCTGCGGGCCGCGGCCGCCGACGTCGAGGGCGTCACGGACGCCGAGGACCGCGTCGGCGAGCTCGGCTGACCGGGGGAGCGACGTGAAAACCCTTGCGCAGGAATACGATTGCCTGCTGCTGGACCTCGACGGCACGGCGTTTCGGGGCCGCAGCCCCACCGAGGGCGCCGTGGCGGCGTTGGCCGAGGTGCGCAGCCGGACGTTCTTCGTCACCAACAACGCGTCGCGCAGCGCCGAGGAGGTCGCGGCCCACCTGACCGAGCTCGGGTTCACCGCCACCGCCGACGACGTCGCCACCAGCGCGCAAAGCGCGGCCCGGCTGCTGGCCACCCAGCTGCCGGCGGACTCGCCCGTGCTCATCGTGGGCACGGCCGCATTGGCGAACGAGGTCCGCGCGGTCGGGTTGCGCCCGGTGCACAGTTACGACGACGCCCCGGTGGCCGTCGTGCAGGGATTGTCCACGTCCCTGGTCTGGCAGGACCTGGCCGAGGCCGCCCTGGCCATCCGCGCGGGCGCGCTGTGGGTGGCGGCCAACGTCGACGTCACGCTGCCCACCGAGCGCGGCCTGCTGCCGGGAAACGGGGCAATGGTCGCCGCGCTGCGGGCGGCCACCGACGCCGAGCCCCAGGTGGCCGGCAAGCCGGCGCCCGGCCTGCTGACCGACGCGGCGGCCCGCGGCGACTTCCGGGCGGGCGTAGACGGCGTCGCGCGCGGAGTTGACCCCACTGAGCACCATCAGGCTGGGCAGGCGCGCGGCGTTGGCGCCCTCGATGTCGGTGTCCAGCCGGTCACCGACCACCAGGGGCGCCCGGAAGTCGCCGCGGGCCGCCGCGTCGGTCAGCAGGCCGGGCGCCGGCTTGCCGGCCACCTGGGGCTCGGCGT
>NZ_LZKC01000252.1:0-34591 GCF_001672685.1 Mycobacterium sp. E2462 | reverse complement strand
AACTGCTGAGGTCCGACCCGGGGTCAATGCCGCGGCAGCCCCAGCACGCGTTCGGCGATGATGTTGCGCTGGATCTCGGCGGTGCCGCCGTAGATCGTCGACGCGCGCGAGTACAGGTATTCCGAGCGCCACGCGGGGTCGTCGAGTTCCACGGCGCCGGGCAGCAGGTCGCGCGCGGTGTCGTAGAGCCGCTGCTCGGCCGTGGCCAACAGCACCTTGTCGATCGAGGTGTCCGGGCCCAGCCGCGCGCCGTCGCGCAGCCGGTACTGAGTGAGGCGCGATCGGCAGCGCAGAGTGTGTAGCGCGAGATAGGTTGAGCCGAGCTCGAATTCGTCGTGGGCGTCGAGTGCGGCGCGCCGCGGGGCTTCGGCGATGAGCTCGTCGAACCGCGAGTACAAGTAGGCGATCCGTTGCCAGAAGCAGGTCGAGCGCTCGTAGGGCAGCAGGTCCATCGCCAGCCGCCACCCGTCGCCCGGCTTGCCGAGCATCCGGGTCGACGGGACCACCACGTCGTCGTAGTAGACCTCGCAGAACTCGTCGACCCCGTGCATCGTCCGCAGCGGCCGGATGGTGATGCCCGGCGTGTCCAGGTCGACGAAGAAGGCGGTGATGCCCTCGTGCCCCGGGGCCGTGCGGGTGAGCAGAATGCATCGGCTGCAGAATTGCGCGAAGCTGGTCCAGACCTTCTGCCCGTTGACAATCCAGGTGTCTCCGTCGGGAACCGCCCGGGTGGTCAGGGACGCCAGGTCGCTACCCGATCCGGGCTCGGAGAAGCCCTGACACCACTGCTCCTCCCCGCGCAACAGCCGTGGCACCATTTCGGCGGCGAGTTCCGGTGCGGCGTAGTCGATCATGGTGGGGGTCAGCACTTCGAGCATCGAATAGGGGCCTGGCTCGGCCAGGCGCCGGCCCACCACCTCCTCGCCGACGATGGCGCGCAGCACCGCCGGTCCGCCCAGCCCGCCGACCTCCTGCGGCCAGCCGTAGCGCATCCAGTCGGCGTCGTAGAGCGCTCGGCTGACCCGCAGGAACTGCCGCATGTGGCCCTGCAGGGAATGGTCGGGCCCCGGTGTCAAGTCGTTCTCGTCGAGCCACGTTCGCAAGCCCGCCCGGAACTCCTCGACGTTCACGGCGTGGGACGGCCGATGGCGTGCGGGCGACCCGAGTCGTGCACGCCGCTGCGCCGGATGAAGGTCATGGCGCGGGTTTTGAGCCGCCAGCCGTCCGCGGTGCGGGCGTAGGTGTCGCGGTAGTAGCCGATCCGCATGTCATGCGTGGCACCGTCGATGAAACACAGCGGCTGGGTGCCGGTCGCCGCATCGCCGTCGAGCGTCTCGATCAACGCGGTCCCGGTGAGGAACAAGCCCTTGGGCGCGGCGGCCACCAATTCCGGGAATCGGTCCAGCTTGTACGTCGAACCGAAGGCGCTGTAGGTGCCGTCCGGGGTGAAGACGCCGACCAGGCCGTCGATGTCCTCCTGGGTGATCGTGACGGCGTAGCGGGCGAGCAGCTGCTGGATCTCGACCAGGTCGTCAGTTCTGCTCGGCTGATGCGTTGACATAGACCTTGCCGCCTTTCATGACGAAGCCGACGTTGCGGGTAACGGTGATGTCGTCCAACGGATTTCCGGGCACCGCGATGACGTCGGCGAGCTGACCCGACGCGAGCCGGCCGAGCTCGGTCGAGTTGATCAGTTCCGCGGCGGTGACCGTGGCTGCCCGCAGCACCGCCAGCGGCGGCAGGCCCCACTCCACCAGCGTGACGAGTTCGTCGGCGTTGCGGCCGTGGGGGATCGCCGGCGCATCGGTGCCGACCGCGATCTTCACGCCGGCCTCGTAGGCGGCCAGGATGGAGGTGCGCGACTTGGGGAACATCTCGGCGGCCTTGGCCCGCAACGCGGGTGGGGCGTGCGAGACGTCCATGCCCTCGGCCAGGCGTCGCGTGCTGACCAAGAACGTGCCGCGCTCGACCATCAGCGCGATCGCCTCGTCGTCGACGAGGAAGCCGTGCTCGATGCAGTCGATGCCCGCGTCGACCGCGTGCTTGACCGCGTCGGCGCCATGGGTGTGCGCCGCGACCCGCAGCCCGCGCCGGTGCGCCTCGTCGACGATCGCTCGCAGCTCCTCATCTGAATAATGTTGTGCCCCAGGCGGACCCGTGAGCGACATGACACCGCCGGAACAACACACTTTGATCAGCTGCGCCCCGTGCTTGATCTGGTAGCGCACCGCCTTGCGGATCTCGTCGATGCCGTTGGCGATGCCCTCCTCGACCGTCAGCTCCAGCGCGTGCGGGGCGAACGCGGCGAACATCGTGGGATCCAGGTGTCCGCCCGTGGGCGTGATGGCGTGCCCGGCGGGAATCACCCGCGGCCCCTCGATCCAGCCCGCGTCGATCGCGTTGCCCAGGGCCACGTCCAGCAGGTAGCCCCCCGTCTTGACGAACAGGCCGAGGTTGCGCACCGTGGTGAACCCGGCGCGCAGCGTGCGGCGGGCGTTGCCGACCGCGCGCAGCACCCGCGTCGGCGGATCGTCCTGCACCTGGGACAGGCCGGGCTTCTCGCCGCGCCCACCCATCAGCAGGTTGACCTCCATGTCCATCAGGCCAGGCAACAGGACCTGGTCGCCCAGATCGATGAGCTCGCCGTCGACCGCACCGCCGACGCCGACGATCCGGTCGCCCTCGATTCGAAGCACGCCGGGCGTGACGATCTCGCCGGCGTCGACGTCGAGCAGTCCAGCGGCCCTGAGCGTCAACACCTCTCAGATCACCGGTTCCCGCACCAGTTCGACCCACGCCGCGCCGCTGTCGGGCACCCGCGGCTGTTTCCAGGCCTCGACGGGGAACGACACCATGACCAGCGACTGCATGATGTGCATCAGGCTGCGCGCGTCGTCCGGAAGGTCGTCGAGCGGAAACTTGTCGCAGTAGGCGATCGCGTCGTTCAACTTGGGGAACGCGACGTCGTAGAACGCCTGCATCTCGGGCATCGTCGAGGCCAAGCGTTTGGCGTAGCGCTCGGGCTCGGTGGCCAGGTCCCAATCCAAAAACGGCTCCAGGGCCGCGAATTCAGACGGTAACTTTGCCATTGGCCTGGTACTCCTTCGCCCAATTGGCGACATAGTCGCCGGTCGTCTTGTGCAGATGACGGATCAGCACTTCCTGGTCGCAGAGCAGGAATTCTTTCACGGCGCGGGTACCGATCATGGTCTGCGTCGCTTCCAGGGTGTTGGCGTCTTGCAGCGCATACTCTTTGAATGTCACGGCGGCCAGCTCCTGCGCCAGGCGTTCCCGCGCGTTGCGGGGCGGCACGAAATACAGCGACGACTCGAAGATGTGCTTGTCGACGGCCGTCGGCCAGTAATGGTAGGTCAGATACCAGCCCGGCTCCCAGATGAGCAGCATGAAGTTGGGGTAGAACAGCCAGGAGTCGATGCCCCATTGCGGTGCCCGCTTGACGTTGACACCCGGTGGCAATTCCAGGTTTTGGATGATCTCCGGCTTGTCCCACGGACCGAACAGCCCGCTGCGCAGCACCTGGTCCAGCGGCTTCACCATGGACATGTCCGGCGGCGGCGCCTGACCGCCCCAGGTCGACTGCAGGTTGTGCGGCCCCGACAGTTCGTAGTGCAGCGCCTCGTAGCCGTACTTCTGGATCTTGGCGGCCTCCTCTTTGGTGTACTGCCCCTGGTGCAGGATCGGCGCGTGGTAGAACTCGACGAACGCGTCGATGAACAACTTCCAGTTGCTGCCGACCTCGGCCCGGTAGGAGTACGTCTCGGTCATCTCGCCGAACGGGTAGCCCTCGATACTCTTGGCCAGCGGCCCGAGGTAGTCGACCAGCGGCGCCGCGTTGTCGTCGAAGTTGACGAAGATGAAGCCCTCCCACACCTCGCAGCGCACGGCCGCGAGCCCGTAATTGCCCTTGTCGAGGTTGAAGAACTCCTCCTCTTGCTGCACGAAGGTCAGCTCGCCGTCCAGGCTGTAGCGCCAGGCGTGGTACTTGCAGGTGAACTGCCGGCAGGTGCCCGAGGTCTCCTCGTTGGGAAAGTCGTTCCACACCAGCTTGTTTCCGCGGTGCCGGCACACGTTGTGGTAGGCCTTGACCGAGCCGTCCTTGGTCTTGACGATGATCACCGACGTGCCCTTGCCGGCCGACGGCAGTTCCCGGGTGAAGTAGCTGCCGGTGCGGGGGAGCCGCTCGACCCGGCCCACGTTGAGCCACGTCTTGCGGAAGACGGCCGCGCGCTCGGCTTCGAAGAATGCCGGATCGATCGAGTCGGTGTAATCGACCGGCGCGGTACCCAACTCGGGATAATTCTCGGTCCAGCTGCCGGCGGCCGGCTTCGGGAAGTGCGCCAACGTTTCGCTCCTTAAGATCCGTGCTCGAGCTGTATGCCGAAGGTGTTGAAAGCCATGGCCAGCGTGGTGTAGCAGCCGACCGTGAAAACGAGATCCATGCGCTGCTGGACGTCCAGGCGCTCGCCGAGCGCCGCCCACGTCTGATCGGACAGCTGCGACTTGTCGTCGAGCTCGTCGACCGCGACCAGGATCAGGCGGTCGAACTCGTCGGCCGCCTCGCCGCGGCGCAGCGCGGCGATCTGCTCGTCGGTGACGCCCTCCTCCCTGGCCATCCTGACGTGGTGCGACCACTCGTAGGCGCAGTCGCGGCGGTGCGCGACCCGCAGGATCGCCAGCTCGCGAAGCCGTGCCGGCAGCGTCGTCGAGTACAGGAGGTGAACGTTGAAGCGCAGGAACGCCTTGGCCAGCGTCGGGTGGTGGGCGAACGTGGAGAGCGCGTTGTTCGTCTCCGCGCCGCTCATCGCCGAAAGCGCCTGCCGGGTAGCATCGTCCCACTCGTGCGCGGGCAGCGGCCGCAAGCCCATCCGCGGTCTCCTCTCGGCTTCGACTCGGCCACCTCTCGGCCAATGAGAATCGTATTCTCATTTACAACCAATAGACTTGCACGATTCGCCCGCCCGGTCAATGCCGCGGTCGCCCGGGCCGGCGGCGGGGCGACCCGCGTTCGGCGGTCCGGCGCCGCGCGCCGGACCGCGGGATTAACCAACCATTTGTGCCGCCCGCTGGGCGCTGAACCGGCCGGTCCGTCGCGAGGATTCTACGTTCGGTTGCCCGCCCACTGACCTGGAATCCGTGGGCGCGTCGCGACGCCCGCGGCGTGCCCTAGATGTTGATTCTCGATTCGCGAGAAGATAGTTTTCATTGCAGCGATCTGGCACGGGACAGCGGTGCGCGGGGGATGCGTGGCGGACCGGTTCGATGGAGAGGAACGGCCATGAACAAAGAAGACATGATCCTCATCAGCGTCGACGACCACACCGTCGAGCCGCCGGACATGTTCAAGAACCACCTGTCGAAGAAGTATCAGGACGACGCGCCGCGGCTGGTGCACAACTCCGACGGTTCGGACATGTGGAAGTTCCGCGACACCGTCATCCCCAACGTCGCGCTCAACGCGGTCGCCGGCCGCCCCAAGGAGGAGTACGGCCTGGAGCCGCAAGGTCTCGACGAGATCCGCCCAGGCTGTTACAACGTCGACGAGCGCATCAAGGACATGAACGCCGGGGGCATCTTGGCCTCCATCTGCTTTCCGTCGTTCCCCGGCTTCGCCGGGCGCCTGTTCGCCACCGAGGACGCGGAGTTCTCGGTCGCGCTGGTGCAGGCCTACAACGACTGGCACATCGACGAATGGTGCGGCGCCTACCCGGCGCGGTTCATCCCGATGGCGATCCCGGTGATCTGGGACGCCGAGGCGTGCGCCGCCGAGGTGCGCCGCGTCGCGAAGAAGGGTGTACACGCGCTGACCTTCACCGAGAACCCCGCCGCGATGGGCTACCCGAGTTTTCACAACGAGTACTGGAACCCGCTGTGGAAAGCGTTGTGCGACACCAACACCGTGATGAACGTGCACATCGGGTCGTCGGGCCGGCTGGCCATCACCGCGCCGGACGCGCCCATGGACGTGATGATCACGCTGCAGCCGATGAACATCGTCCAGGCCGCCGCCGACCTGCTCTGGTCGCGGCCGATCAAGGAATACCCGGACCTCAAGATCGCCCTCTCCGAGGGCGGAACCGGCTGGATCCCGTACTTCCTCGAGCGCGCCGACCGCACGTACGAGATGCACTCGACGTGGACGCACCAGAACTTCGGGGACAAGCTGCCCTCCGACGTGTTCCGCGATCACTTCCTGACGTGCTTCATCAGCGACAAGGTCGGCGTCGCGCTACGCAACATGATCGGCATCGACAACATCTGCTGGGAAGCCGACTACCCGCACAGCGACTCCATGTGGCCCGGAGCGCCCGAGGAGCTGTGGGACGTGTTGTCGCTCAACAACGTTCCCGACGACGAGATCAAGAAGATGACGCACGAGAACGCGATGCGCTGGTATTCGTTCGACCCCTTCACCCACATCACTCCGGAGCAGGCGACGGTGGGGGCGTTGCGCAAGGCCGCCGAGGGGCACGACGTGTCGATCCGGGCGCTGTCCCACCATAAGGACGAGCGGTCGGGTTCGTCGTTCGCCGACTTCGCCGCCAGCGCCAAAGAGCTGACCGGCAACAAAGACTGAGATCGGCCGCGCCGAGATTGCGCCCAGGGTCGCGATCGCCGGCGATTCACGACCCTGGCGGCAATCTCGCCGCACGCAACCCGAAGGAGACCCGCAGTGCCCGGCGCCGGAATGAACTTTGAGCTGACGGCAGACCAGGAGTTGATCCGCCGCTCGGTGGCGGAGCTGGCCGCGAAATTCGACGACCACTACTGGATGAACAAAGACCAGGCGCACGAGTTTCCGACCGAGTTCTACGACGCGATCGCCCGGGGCGGTTGGCTGGGCATGACCATCCCCACCGAGTACGGCGGGCACGGCCTGGGCATCACCGAGGCCACCATCCTGCTCGAGGAGGTCGCCAAGTCCGGTGGCGCGATGAACGCCGCCAGCGCGATCCATTTGACCATCTTCGGAATGCAGCCGGTGGTGGTGCACGGCTCCGACGAACTCAAGGCGCGCACGCTGCCCCGGGTCGCGACAGGTGACGTGCACGTCTGCTTCGGGGTCACCGAACCCGGTGCGGGACTGGACACCTCGCGCATCACCACCTTCGCCAAGCGCGACGGGGACCGCTACATCGTCAACGGTCGCAAGGTCTGGATCTCCAAGGCGCTGGAGTCCGACAAGATCCTGCTGCTGACGCGCACGCAGTCCTACGACGAGGTCACCAAGAAGACCGACGGGATGACGCTGTTCCTCACCGATCTGGATCGCAGCCGCGTCGACATCCGCCCGATCCGCAAGATGGGGCGCAACGCCGTCAGCTCCAACGAGCTGTTCATCGACAACCTCGAGGTGCCGGTCGAGGACCGAGTCGGCGAGGAGGGCAGGGGTTTTCACTACATCCTGGACGGCCTGAATCCCGAACGCATGCTGATCGCCGCCGAGGCGCTGGGCATCGGCCGGGTGGCCCTGGAGAAGGCGGTGAAGTACGGCAACGAGCGCGAGGTCTTCGGCCGGCCCATCGGCATGAACCAGGGCCTGCAGTTCCCCCTGGCGGACTCGCTGGCGCGCCTGGACGCCGCCGAGCTGATGCTGCGCAAGGCCACCTGGCTCTACGACAACGGCAAACCCTGTGGCCGCGAGGCGAACACCGCGAAATACCTGTGCGCCGACGCGGGATTCACCGCCGCGGACCGCGCGCTGCAGACCCACGGCGGCATGGGTTACGCCGAGGAGTACCACATCACGCGCTACTTCCGCGAGGCCCGGCTAATGAAGATCGCGCCGGTCAGCCAGGAGATGATCCTGAACTTCCTGGGCGCCAACGTCTTGAAGTTGCCGAGGAGTTACTGAGCGCGCCCGGCGCGCCGAAGGCCGGGGCGCCGTCACCGCGCGGCGCGACCCGTCGTTTACTGGGCAGTGACGACATTCGGACGAGGACCCTGAGGTGAACATGCGCGAGACCGTCATCGTCGAGGCCGTGCGCACGCCCGTCGGCAAGCGCAACGGCGGCCTGTCGGGCACGCACGCCGCCGACCTGTCGGCCGTCGTGCTCAACGAGCTGCTCGACCGCGCCGGCGTCGGCCCGGACATCGTCGACGACGTGGTCTGGGGTTGCGTCTCCCAGGTGGGCGACCAGTCCAGCAACATCGGGCGGTACGCGGTGCTCGCCGCGGGGTGGCCCGAAAGCATCCCGGGCACCACGGTCAACCGCGCCTGCGGGTCTAGTCAGCAGGCGCTCGACTTCGCCGTGCAGGCGGTCATGTCGGGTCATCAGGACGTGGTCGTGGCCGGCGGCGTCGAGGTGATGAGCCGCGTTCCGCTCGGCTCGGCCAGGGCCAGCGGCATGCCATATGGCCCGAAAGTCCTTGCCCGCTATGACGATTTCTCATTCAACCAGGGGCTTTCGGCGGAGCTGATCGCCACGAAGTGGGGGTTGTCGCGCACGCGGCTCGACGAATACTCGGTGCAGTCCCACGAGCGGGCGGCGGCGGCGCAAGACGCCGGCGCGTTCGCCGAACAGATCGTGCCGGTCTTCACCGACGCAACGGCCGACGCCGTCGTCACCGCCGACGAGGGCGTGCGCCGCGGCAGCACCGTCGAGAAGCTCGCGGCGCTCAAGCCCGCGTTCGTCGACGACGGCGTGATCCACGCCGGCAACTCCTCGCAGATCTCCGACGGCGCCGCCGCGCTGTTGGTGATGACGGCCGAGATGGCGGTCGAACTCGGGCTGCGTCCCCTGGTCCGCTACCTCGCGGGGGCGGTCACGGGCGCGGACCCGGTGCTGATGCTGACCGGCCCCATCCCGGCGACCGAGAAGGTGCTCAAGAAGTCGGGGGTGTCGCTGGAACAGGTCGGCGTCTTCGAGGTGAACGAGGCCTTCGCGCCGGTGCCGCTGGCGTGGCTGGCGGAGACGGGCGCGGACCCGGAGCTGCTCAATCCCCTCGGCGGCGCGATCGCCCTCGGCCACCCGCTGGGGGCCTCCGGCGCGGTGTTGCTGACCCGGATGGCACACCACATGCGCGACAACGGGATTCGCTACGGCCTGCAGACCATGTGCGAGGGCGGAGGCACGGCCAACGCCACCCTCGTCGAGTTGGTGGGCTAGCCACCCGCCGGGCCGCAACACGGCCGAGTGACCCTTGTCACAGCGGCCAAACTAACCTACTGTGTGTTCACTAGGTTGGTTCGGCGACGCGCCAACCGCACCACCCGCCAACCGCACAAAGGAGTCCGGTGGCCGTTGCACGGCGCTATGACACGCTTCTCGCCAAGGGCGAGGACCGCAAGCAGCGGATCCTCGATGTGGCGCAGCGGCTCCTGACCCGCAACGGCTGGCGCAGCACGACCCTGGCGCAAATCGCGGGGGAGGCGGGGGTGACGCCCGCGGGATTGCTGCATCACTTCGAGTCGAAGGACCAGTTGCTGCACGCGGTGCTCGACGCCCGCGACCTCGACGACGACACCCACGCCGACCGCACCGGCGACCTGTTCGCCCAGATCGCGCAGGTCGCCGACCGGTTTCACCGGGCGCCCGAGATGGTGGGCACGTTCACGGTGCTGCTGGTCGAAAACATCCTGCCCGACGCGCCCCTGCACGACCGGATGCTGGCCAGGCATCGGGCCGCGACCGACATCGTCGCCGAGCTGATCCGCCGCGGTCAGTCCGACGGGCGCTACCGCGCCGACATAGACCCCACCGTCAAGGCCGTAGAGATCCTCGCCTTCGTCCACGGAATGGAAACCACATGGCTACTCGATCCTTCGATACCCCTGCCCGAGGTGTTCAAGCAGTACGCGGAGACGCTGGCGCGGGACTTCGCGCCCTCCCCGACGCAGAGCCCGAGCGAGGCGCCATGAGGTATCGGCTCGACGTGGTCGCCGCCACCGTCACCGACGTCGTGCGGTTCGCCGGCGGCTGGCTCTTCGACCGGTCGATGGCCGGGTGGGACGTCACCGTGCTGGTCGCGGACCATCCCGACGCCCGGCCGCTACAGATCGTCGGCGCGCAGGTCCAAGATCTCGAGGACGCGCTGGCCGCGGCGCAGTCGCGCCCGCGCCCCCAGGCGCTGGCCGCGGCGGCGGACCTGTTCGGATGCGACGCGCGCGTGCGCCAAGGTGTGCTGCAGGCCCTCGACCACGGCGTCACCGAGGTCACGCTGTGGGGGGAGAACTGGCCGGCGGAACTCGACGACAGCGTCGGACTGGTGCAGCACCGCCTGAGCATGGCCGCGCGGACGTTCAAGGCGCAGGCGCTGGCCGCCGCGGCCCTGCCGCAGGTCCCGGTCGGTGCCGTCGAGGTCTTCCGCAGCGGCCTGCTGGCGTGGCCCTCCGTGGCCGCCGACCTCGTTCCCGCGGGCTGACGCGCTACCACCCGGGCCGGGGCGCGTTGACGACCACCGGGCCGTATGGAAATGTAATACTCATCTGCGAGAGGCACATTCTCATCAGTTGAGATTCGAGGAGCGGAAGATGGCGAGCGAATTCTCCGAGTTGGACTTCTTCCGCGGGACCGAGCTGGTCGACGACCCGTACCCGTACTACGAGGCGCTGCGCAGCACCTGCCCCGTCACGCGTGAAGGCCGGCACGGGGTGACCATGGTGACCGGCTGGGACGAGGCCTGCGCGGTGCTCAACGACCCGGAGACGTGGTCGTCGTGCAACTCGGTGACCGGCCCGTTTCCCGGTTTCCCGGTGTCGCTGGAGGGCCTGGGGGACAGCGACATCACCGACCTGATCAATGAGCACCGCGACAAGCTGCCGTTCAGCGACCAGTTGCCCACCCTCGACCCGCCCACCCACACCAATCACCGCTCGCTGCTGATGCGGCTGATCACGCCGAAGCGCCTCAAGGAGAACGAGGACGCCATGTGGGCGCTCGCCGACCAGGCCCTGGACGCCTACCTGGCGCCCGGCCGCGGCGACTTCATCAAGGGCTTCGCGAGCCCGTTCACGTTGCTGGTCATCGCCGACCTGCTCGGCGTGCCGCTGGAGGACCGGGACAAGTTCGTCAAGGGCATCCGCGAGCACTCGGGCGGCGGCGTCGGCGGCACCGGCAAGGAATCGCTGGCGCACAGCCCGCTGGAGTTCCTCTACGGGCTGTTCTCGGACTACGTCCGCGACCGCCGGCGCGACCCGCGCGACGACGTGCTGACCGGTCTGGCGACGGCCACCTACCCCGACGGGTCCATCCCGGAGGTCGAGGACGTGGCCCGCGTCGCCAGCAACGTGTTCTCCGCGGGGCAGGAGACCACCGTGCGCCTGCTCGGCGCCGCCTTGCAGACGCTCGGTGAGCGGCCCGACATTCAAGCCCAGCTGCGCAAGGACCGCAGCTTGATCCCCAACTTCATCGAGGAGTCGCTGCGCCACGAGAGCCCGGTCAAGGGTGACTTCCGGCTGAACCGCAGGCCGGTCAGCGTCGGCGGGGTCGACCTGCCCGCCGGCACCACCGTGATGATCGTGCAGGCCGCGGCGAACCGGGATCCGCGCCGGTTCGACGATCCCGCCGCATTCGATCCGGCCCGCAAAAACGCGCGCCAGCACATCGCGTTCGGCCGGGGCATCCACAGCTGCCCGGGGGCTCCGCTGGCGCGCGCCGAAACCCGGGTGGCGATCGAGCGGTTGTTGGACCGCACCGGCGAGATCCGGATCGACGAGGGCGTCCACGGACCGGCGAATCACCGTCGCTATCAATACGTTCCGACCTACATCCTGCGGGGACTGACGGAACTGCACCTGGAGTTCACGCCGGCATGAAGGTGTGGGTGGACGACCAGCGCTGTCGCGGGCACGGGATGTGTCTCACGCTGTGCCCGGACGTGTTCAGCCTCACCGACGACGGCTACGCCGAGGCGATAGATGCCGACGTGCCGGCCGAATTCGAGTCCGCGACGCAGGAGGCCATCGAGTGCTGTCCCGAGCAGGCGATCGCCGAGCGATGACGAAACCACCACAAACGCAGGGAGATTCGTGATGGCGCAGGGGCGCAAAGGCTATGTCATCTTGACCGAGGCGATCAAGGACCCCGACGGCATGAAGGCCTACGCCCGGGCGGCCGGGTCCGCCATGACCGGCGCGACCGTCCTCGCGGTGGACACCGCGCCCGAGGTCGTCGAAGGCGCCTGGCACGGCGATCAGACCGTGCTGCTGGAGTTTGAGTCGGTCGAGGCCGCCCGCGCCTGGTACGAATCCGAGGGCTACCAGCAGGCGGCGAAACTGCGGCAGGCGGCTGCCGACTGCAACGCGGTCATCCTCGGCGGACTCTGAGGGCCGGTCACTCCACGATCGAGATGGCCTGTCGCGGGCACTGACGGACCGCCTCGCGCACGTCCGATTCGATCTCCGGGGTGACGACTTCCTGATGCACGGTCAGCATGTCGTCGTCGCCGAGTTCGAAGATGTCGGGGTTGATCCCCATGCAGACGCCGTTGCTTTCGCACAGGCCCCAGTCGATGTCGATCTTCTTCGTCATCGCGATACCGCCTTCAGGCAAGGATTTTGACGGGGACGTTCTGCCAGCCGGCGACGTTTTGCATGTGCACGCGCTGCAGGCCGTCCCAGTCCACTTCGTAGCGGGGCATGAATTCGACCAGCCGCTCCAAGGCGATGCGGCTCTCCATGCGGGCCAGGGCCGCGCCGAGGCAACTGTGGATCCCGTAGCCGAGGCCCACGTGCTGCGCCTCGGTCTGGTCGCGTTCGATGTCGAAGGTGTCACCGTCGGTGAAGGCGTCCGAGTCGCGGTTGGCCGAGGCGCCGATCAGGAAGACGGGCTTGCCCGGCGGGATCACGCCGCCGCTGACGTGGGCCTCCTTGAGGGTGTAGCGGACGTTGTATTGCACCGGGCCCTCGTAGCGCAACAGTTCCTCCACGGCCCCGGGAATCTTGTCCGGGTCGTCCTGCAGCTTCTGCCACTGCTCGGGGTGCCGCGCGAAGATCACCGCCGCGTTGCCCAGCAGTTTGGTGACGGTCTCGGCCCCGGCGCCGCCCAGCAGGGTGGCGAAACCGGTGATCTCGATGTCGTCCAGCTTGCGCAATTGGCCGTCCGCACCGGGGATTTCGGCGGCGATCAGTCGACTGATCATGTCGTCCTGCGGGTTTTCGCGCCGCTCCTGGACCAGGGTGAAGTAGTACATCGCGGTGTCGATGTTGGCCTGCATCCCGGCCTCGCTGACCTCGATCTGGCCCGGCTCCCGGTGCAAGCTGGCGTCGATCCAGTGCCGCACCTGCTGGCGATACTCCTCGGGCACGCCCGCCATTCTGGTGATGACCTCGACCGGGAACGGTCCGGAGAAGTCCTGGACGACGTCGAAGCGGTCGCCGTGCACGGCGCCGAGGTACTTGTCGATGACCTCGACGACGGTGTCGCGCTGGGACTGGATGGCCCGCGGCGTGAAGGCCTTATTGAGCAGGCTGCGCATGTGCCGGTGCTCCGGCGGGTCCATGAAGATGATCGACTTCTGCTCGGGGGGCAGGCCCTTGCGCACCATCGACAGATCGCAGCCGCGCGCCGAGGAATACGTCTCGTAGTCCTTGAAGGCGGCCGCCACGTCCTCGTGCCGGGTCAGCGCGTAGAAGTCTTCCTTCTCGTCGTAATACAGCGGGGCTTCCTCGCGCATTCGCCGATAGATGTCGAAGGGGTTGTTGAAGTAGTCCTCGGAAAATGGATCGAAGACAACCGTCGGCTTTGTCACGGACATCCTCCTCAGGCGGCGAGGGCGGGCTGAATCCTTTACAGCGGGGTGGCTGACTGTAACGGTAACGGTAACTCTTTCGTGGCGAACCGGAAAGCACCAAAACGCCGCCACGTCAGACGCTCTTGGCCGCCGCGAGGTGTGTCATCTATCGCACGGCGCCGGGCCCCGGAACGTCCTCCCGCGGGGCGCGCGGCGCTCACCGCGGGTGGCCCAGCAACGTCAGCGCGGCGTCCGCCGCATCGAGGACGGCACCCGCGTGGGCGCCGGCGCCGTCGGCGAGGTCGACCACCAGCCGGACGTCCTTGCGCAGTAGGCCACCCGCGACGCCCGCCAGGCGGTCCAATCCCCCAATGCCGCCAAGGGCGTTCAGCGCGAAGCTGTTTGCGCTGCCCCGCGACACCACCTCGGTGAGGCGCTCGGGGGAGACGCCGAGCTGCTCTGCCAACGCCAGGGTGGTCGCCGCGGTGGCCAGGTTCGCGGTGAACAGCAAGTTGTTGAGCAGCTTGGTGGTCTGCCCCGAACCCAATGCCCCCAGGTGGACGACCGGGTCGGCGTAGGTCTCGAAGACGGGTCGGCAGCGCTCGACGACGTCGCCCGCTCCGCCGACCATCACCATCAGCCGGCCCTGTTCGGCCGCCGGGCCGCCGCCGCTGACCGGGGCATCGATCACCGAGACGCCCTGTGCGGCGGCCCTTTCGGCCAGCCTGCGGCAGGTGTCGGGATGCACGGTGCTGTGCACAGCGAGCACGCCGCCGGACGGCATCGCCGACAACACACCGCCGGCGAGCTCGTCGACGTCGGCGTCGGCGACCACGCACAGGCACACCAGGTCGCTGGCCGCGCCGAGCTCGGCCGGGGACCCCGCGATGTTCGCGGCGGTGTCGGCGAAGGGTTCGAGGGTCTCGGCTCGCCGGGCCCACAGCGTGATCGGGTAGCCGCCGTCGGCGATGCGCCGCGCCATGGGGGCGCCCTGGCTGCCCAGGCCGATGAAGCCGACTCTCATTGCGGCGTCCCCGTCGGCACCGGCGGCGTCGCCCCCGACAGGCATTCGCCGAAGAACGCCAGCACCCGCGCGTGATACGCGGGCGCCGTGTACCCCAGGCTCATGTTGTGGCCGGCGTCGGGTTGCCGGTAGCTGGTGAACCGGGGCGCGCCCGAGAACAGGGATTCGATCTCGGCGACCTCGGAAGTGTCGTGCTGCCAGACCTTTTCGTGCTCGGCGACGCTGAATTGCACGGGGACGGTGACGGCGGGGGCCAGCGCGGGGAAGTCCTGGCGGCCCCAATCCGACACCATCTGCTCCTCGTAGGCCGGTGCCGTCGGCGACACGGTGGCGCCCCTGAGCACCTCGGGGGGATACAGCGCCTCCGGGTGCCAGAGCAGTTCCCGCAGGCCGGCCGGACGGCGCTCGCGAGTGGCCGCTTTCAGGATCTCGCGGGCCGCGGGGTGATAGTGCCGGCCGGTGCCGGCCAGTTCGATGCCCAGCAGGTCGACGCCGCGCTCGTCGGCGGCCATCCTCAAGACCAGCTCACAGCCCCCGGAATGACCCACCAGGAACATCCCGGCGCCGCGGGGCCGGTCGCCCAGGATGCGATCGACCGCCGCGTACGCCAGGTCGACCCGCTGCGCGGGGCGCGCCATCGCCTCGGGGTAGGGGGCCGAGCTGCCGTAGCCGGGCCGGTCGAGCGCGATCACCGTGAACCCGGCCGCGGCCCCGGCCCGCGCGAAGGACAGCGAGGGATGACCGGGACAGTCGAAGTAGAGCGCGGTGGTGCCGCCGCCGTGCAGGGCGACGATGACGGCGGCCGGTTGCTCGGCCTCGGCGATGAGCGCCGACATCGGCACGCCGGCGACGATGACCAGCCTCGGCCGGGGCGCGGGCTGGCTCATGCGTCGGACCGCAACAGCAGCACTCCGCTGGGCGTGAGCCCGCCGCTGCTCACGACGCCGACGCGCGCGTCGGTGACCTGCCGGTCGCCGGCCTCCCCGCGCAGCTGGGTGACAGCCTCGTGGATCAGGCCCATGCCGTGGGTGCGCCCGTGGGAGAGCTGACCGCCGTGGGTGTTCAGCGGCAGCTGGCCGTCGCGGGCGATGTTCTTACCGCCGTCGAGGAAGTCCTTGGCCTCGCCGATGCCGCAGAATCCCAGCGCCTCGATCCACGACAGGCAATTCATGGTGAACCCGTCGTACAGTTCGGCGACGTCGACGTCGGTCGGTCGTAGCGAGGTGCGGGTCCATAGGTGCGCCGCCTGGCCGAGCACCTGCGGCTCGTGCGTCAATGTGCTTTGGTCCCAATCGATTCGCTCGATGATCTGGGTTCCCACCGCCTCCACCAGCACGGGCGGCTTGGCCAGGTCCCGGGCGGCGTCCACGGCCGACACGATAACCGCGATCGCCCCGTCGCACGGCACGTCGCAGTCGTAGAGGCCGAACGGCGTCGTGATGGGCCGCGCGCCCAGGTAGTCCTCCATCGTCAGGGGGGACCGGTACACCGCGGTCGGGTTGAGCTCGGCGTTGGCGCGTTGGTTGAGCGCGATCCAGCCCAGCGTCTCGCGCGTCGTGCCGTATCGATGAAAGTGGCGCTGCGCGTTCATGGCCAGGGTGTGGGCCGCCGACGTGGCCCCGAACGGGAACTGCCAACCCGCCATCCGGCCCATCGACGGGGTGATCTTGCCCTGCTTCATCAGCTCGTTGTGGCTCGCTTCCCACAGGGTGCGAAAGCACAGCACGTGGCGGGCCAGGCCGCCGGCGACCGCGAGCATCGCGGCGATCACCGACCCGCCCGGGCCGAACGTCTCGATCCCGCCGTTGTGCCAGGTGGGCCGGATTCCCAGGGCGGCCTCGAGGGCGGTCACGCCGCCCTCGCCGAAGCCCCCGACGTTACCGGCGCCCGGGTAGGTCGACAGGCCGTCGATGTCGTCGAAGGTCAGGCCGGCGTCGGCGATCGCCGCCTCGCACGCCTGCACCGTCAGCGACAGCGGCGGCTGCATCAGCCGCCGCCCGATCGGAGACATGCCGATCCCGGTGAGGGCGACCTTGTCCTCGAACTTCTCCGCGGTCACCATGGGCCGGACGTAGTCACCGAAGCGTTCCGGCGCGATCTCGTCGACCGGCGGCGCGCCGGCGTCGGCAGCGGCGCTGGGCTTGAACAGCGGCAACCACACGTCGTCGGCGTGTTCGAAGACGACCTCGACCGGCTGGCCCAGCTGCAATCGTTCGGGATCGGCCTCGACGATGTTGGTGGTCAGCCGGACCCGCGGGTCCTCGGCGATCGCGACCTGCGCGACCACGTACGGCGCCGGCATGCCGGGCAGGCTGAACCGGTGATTGACGGTGAAGCCGGCGAGCGTCGCCTTTCCCGAGACCGCCCGCACCCCGATGTCGCGGGAGCGGCAGTAGCGGCACACCGGGGCCGGCGGGTGGAGGAGCGACGCGCAGGCGCGGCATTCCTGCAGGCGCAACGTGCCGTCCGCGCCGGAGGTCCAGAAGAACTCGTTGTCCTGCGTGATCAACGGCAGCGGACGTCCGGGTGCTGACACGTCACCTCCGAGGGTCGCCCCCCGAAGCCGCGGAGGACCGTTATTCGAATACGAGAATCACGTTATCACCCGCGCCCGCCGCGATCGAGAACGCCGGCGCGGGCCCGGAGCTATCGGGTGAAGCCCCACTCCGCCTCGTTGTCCTCGGTCCGGACGCGCGCGGCCGGGTCGTCGGCGTCGGTCAGTGGCGGATGCGCGGCGCCGCGGCGACGCTCCCCGAGCTCGGTGATGGCGTGCACCGGGCAGTCCAGCAGCGCGCGCAGGACCGCGTCGCGGTCCCCCTCGGCCACGGTGCCGTCGCCGACGAGCGCGGCGTAACCCCAGTCGTCCAGCGAAAAGTACCCGGGCGCGTGCTTGGCGCAGATGCCGAAGCCGTCGCACACCGTGCGGTCCAACCGGATCCTCATGCGTGCCTCCCGGCTTCCGCCTCGTAGGGCCGCTCGGTGCGCGGTGCGTCGTGCGTGCACTGCGGGCACGCCCCGGCCAGATGCGCCGCGACCTCGCCCGGGAACTGGTCGAGCAGGCTGGCGGCGACGTTGGTGGCGGCGTCCAGCGTCGCGCAGGCCCCGCGCCCCCGCAGCGTCACCGACCAGCGGCGCAACCGGTCGACGTCGGCGGTCGTCGCCGCGCCGTCGCGCAACGCGCCCGCGGCGGCGGCCATCGCGGCCGTCCCGTTGAAGCACGACCCGCACTGCCCGGCGTTTTCACGGTCGAAATACCCCAGCACCGCCGCGGCGACCGCGACGGGGCAGTCTTGGGTGATCAGGGAGATCGCGCCGCACCCCAGCCCGCTGCCGATGCCGCGCATGGTCTCGTGGTCCAGGCGCGTATCGAGCACCGAGCGGTTCAACAACCCCGCGAAGTACCCACCCATCAGCGCGCCGCGCAGCTGCTCAGTCGCAACCCCATGCAGCGCAAGCAAATCGGTGAATGCCAGGCCATGCGGTAACTCGTAGAGCACCGGCGGCCGGCCCGCCCCGGTGATGGTGGCCAGGAAGGTCCCCGGGGACAGCGCGGTGCCCTGCGCCCGGAACTCCGCCGCGCCCCGCGCCTGCAGGTAGGGCAGGTTGGCCAGGGTCTCGACGTTGCTCACCAGCGTGGGGCGCTCCCCGACCCCCGCCTCGAACGGCCGGGGCGGCTTGTCGGTCGGCTTGGCCGGACCCCCGTTGATCAGCTGCACCGCGGCGGTCTCCTCGCCGGCGACGTAGCCGGACGGCACCGTCGACAGGCGCACCGCCACGTCGCCGAGGGCGCCGCGATCGAGCTCGCCCAGCGCGGTCTCGACGCTGTGTGCGGCCTCCGGGTCGGAAACGTACACGTAGGCTTCGTCGGCGCCGACGATCGCCGCCGCCAACCGCAGGCCGTCCAGGACGAGGTGGGGCCGGTTGCGCAGCAGCCACCGGTCCTTGATCGACGCCGGTTCTCCCTCTTCGCCGTTGGCGACCACGACGGTGCCCGCGCCGAGCCGCCCGTTGTCGCGTACCGCGCGCAGCTTCACCGCCAGCGGGAAGGCCGCCCCGCCCCGGCCGAGCAGGCCGCTGGCGGCGACCTCGCTCAGCAGGGCCTCGGCGTCGGCGAGCGGCCGGTACCCGCCCGACCGCCCGTAGTTGGCGAGGTCCTCGCGCGCCGAGACCGTCAGCAAGCGCGGCGGGCAGCCCGGGAGCGTGGCGGTGGCGATGGTCGCGGATTCGGTGGTGTTCACGGCTGGCCTGACGTCGTCGTGGTTAGGCTTGCGCGCATGCGAACTGCGGTGGTGCGCGTCAACGTCGATCCGGGCGGCGGCCTGTCCCCGGCGCAACTACGCGACGGCATGACGGCGCTCCTGCAACGCGCGGCCGAGGCCGGCGTCGACGTGGTGGACAGCGACCTCGTGGCCATGCCGGTCACCCGCCGCGAGGTGGAACTGCTGATCGCCTCCGACGACGGCGAACAGGCGCGGCGCGCGGCAATCACGCTCTGCGCGAACGTGTTCGGCGCCTCCCCGGTGCCGGGGGTCACCACGTTCATCAGCCGCGGGACCGACGACGACGCGCACGGCGTGCTGTCCGCGTTCGGCCTCACCGGCGAGATCGCGCGCACCCCCGGCGACGACGGGTTCGACATCGTGCACGTGACGCTGCGCGAGGCGGACCTCGACCGCATCCCGGAAAGCCGGGTGCACACGGCGCTGGAGGCGTCGCTGAATTGTGAGGTCCACATTCGCACCGTGTGACACCATCACTTGCCCAAAAAGTCCAGGATGGCGGGCGCCGCCTGCACCCACGTGTCGAACATGTTGAAGTGCTTGACCCGCCCCGCGGCGCGGTCCTCCGAGGCGCGCTCCCAGGCGTCCTCCGGCCACGGCGGGTCGATGAGCGTGGATCCCTTGATCAGGCAGCTGACCTCGAGCGAGGTCCGCTTGGGGTGATCCAGGTCGTTCTCGCCGCCGCGAATGATCAACGTGGGCACCCGGATTTGGTCGAACATCTCGTCCTCGACCCCGGGGATCGTCTGCCCCGGCTTGGAGACGAAGGCGTTGAGCCAGCGCATCATCACCTTGAGGAATTCGTCGCGGTCGAAATCGAGCAGCCGCTGCTTGTTGGCCGGGTTCTGCTCGATGCGATCCCGCCACTCCTGGACCTTCGCCACGCCCTCCATCCCGGTGCCGCGCACCGCGAGGATGCTCGGGATGATGTAGAAAGACCCCAGGACGAAGGTGCCGTAGACCCCGCCGACGATGTTCCACACCACCAACTTCTCGACGAGTTCCGGGTAGAGCATCGCGGTCAGCATGGAATCCCTTGCGCCGCCGGACCCGCCGGCCAGGATGCACCGGTCGACGCCGAGCTCGCCGAGCAGCCCGCGCAGCGTTTCGGCGCGCATGTGTGACTCGCTTTGGCCGTAGAACTGCACGTCGGAGGCGCCGCAGTTGGGTCGGTCCCACAGCAGGATCCGATAGCCCCCCGCCGCGAGCGCCTCCGCCAGCGGCCGCAGGCCCTCGATGTCCTTGCTGAACCGGCCGCCCGGCGTCAACACGATGAGATCACCACCGCCGCCCAAGATTTCGTAGACGACGTCTCCCCCGTTGACTTCGATCGCTGGCACCCGATTCTCCTGTGGTTAGGCCATCACCAGAACGTCGTTGCCGACGACCCGCACCGGGTAGGTGCGGATGCTCCACTCCGGCTTGACCGCGGTGGTGCCGGTCGCCAGCTCGAATCCCCATTGGTGCCAGGGACAGTAGATGTACTCGAGGTCGCGCACCATCACCGAGTCCCCGGGCGCCGTTTCGTCGACGACCGTGCGGCCCCGGGCGCGGCCGGAGCACAGCGGACCGCCCTGATGTGGGCAGTAATTCGCGATGGCGTAGAAGCTGCCGTTGACGTTGTACACGCCGACGCCGTGCCGCCCGATCGGCACCAATTTGTGGGTGCCCGGCGGGATCTCGTCCACCGTGGCCACGACGTGCTCGCGGCCCTGGGCGAGGCGGGGTTGGGGCCGACTGGTCGCGGGCCCTTGGTCGGTCGTCAACTCAGAGCACCCGGACTTGGCCCTCGAGGACCGGCACCGTCTCGGGGAGGTGATAGGTCGCGATGCCGTTCTTGTACATCACCGCGTCGCGCGCCGCTTTGGGGAGGTGCTTGACCAGCCAGCGCGGGTCGTCGAAGGTCCAGTGCGGGTAGTCCGACGAGAACAGCAGGATCTTCTCGCATTCCATCCACTCCAGGGCGCGGGTCAACTCGGTCTTGTCCTCCGGGTAGTCCAGCGGCTGGGTGGTGAACTTGATGTGGTCCTTGACGTATTCCGACGGCTTACGCTTGATGTCGACCCAGGACTTGCGGGCCTCGTAGATCGAATCCATCCGCCACATCAACGGCAGGATCCAACTGAATGCGTGCTCGACGAACACGATGCGCAGGGTCGGGAACCGGTCGAAGACCCCGTCGAAGATCAGGCTCATCACCTGGTTGGCCGCCAGCAGCGAGTAGGTGACCATGAAGTCGTGGTTGTAGCTGGGGAACCCGACGGGTGGGGTGGGTAGTTCGTCGAACTGACTGCGCGACAGGTGGCAGCTCACCGTGATGTCGTGCTTGGTGGCGGCCGCCCAGATCGGGTCGTATTTGGGGTGGCCCCACGACGGCCGCGGCTCGGCCTTGATCAGGATCTGAGCCATGTATGGGTGGCCCGCCCACTTCTCGATCTCGGCGGCGGAGGCGTCGGGCTCTTCGATGGCGATGCAGATCGAGCCGCGCCACCGCTGGTGCCAGTTGTTGTGGCCGTCCAGCCAGTGGTTGGCCTGCCAGTCGTTGAGCGCCGACGACATCGCGTGTTGCGCCTCGGGCAGGCGCGCCGGGTAGGCGGCGGGTTCCAGGATCGCGATGTCCGAGCCGGCCTCCATGATCAGCTGGCGAAACGCCAAATCCGGATCGCTGCAGGGAAATTCGCCGTTAGCGGGAAAGGAGTCCACGCGCATCGCGTAGGAATGGGCGTAGTCGGGGGCGTCGTAGTAGATCTGCTCGCCCACGGTGCGGGTGAGGAAGTACTTGCTGCGCCAGGGTTCCTGGATGTAGGGGAGGAGCTCGCCGCGCTTGGGGGCCGGGTGGACATCGGAGTCGACACACCGGACGGCGATGCGCTCGGCAGCGGGGACCCGCTCGTGGGAATGGGTCAAGGTCATCTCGATCTCCTCGCTCCTGACTTGCCTCTACTGTGCGCCCACCGCGGCGGGGATGTCTATGCCGTAGAGCCTGGCCGCGTTGCGCCAGCACACCTTGTCGCGCTGCTCGGCGGAGAGCGCGCCGGGCAGCTTTCTGACGTCGCCGCACTGCCAGTGCGGATAGCTGGAGCCGAACATCACCATGTCCTCCTTGCCGGTGAAGCCGAACCACTCGCCCGCGAACTCGACGTCGCCGGGACCGTCGAGGCTGCCCTGCACGAAGTACACGTGGTCCGGCAGGTAGTCGCTGGGAATCCGTGGCGCCCAGGGCGTCTGCTCGAGGTGCGGCCGCCCGAAGGTGTCCATCCGCCAGATGAACGGCGTCACGAAGTCCGCGGCCCCGTCGGCCCATACGAACCGCAGGCCCTCGAAGCGCTCGAAGACGCCCTCGGCGATGATGTTCATCAGGTGGTACAGGTAGTTCAGCGCCATGAAGCTGACGTATTGCTCATACGTGCGGGTGTTGCCGGACGGCGTCGGTGGGAACGCGACGCCCGAGCCGACTTCGATGTGCACCGCGACCGGCAGGCCGGCGTCGACCGCGGCCTCCCACAGCGGCCAGAACTGTGGCTTGCCGTAGAGCTCGCGGGATTGCAGCGGTATCCCGATCTGCACCACCCGCGGGTGTGTGCGCCACTTGTCGATTTCGCGCAGCGCGCCGGCGATGTCGTCGGGGTTCACTCGGATCGTGCCCCGGAACCGGTTGCCGAACTCGTCGGAGTCCAACCAGCGCGACACCATCATCTCGTTGTGCGCGGCGTGCAACGCGCTGCCCAGGTGCCGGTCGGGCATGATGCCCCGCGCCATCGGGTGCAGGACCGCGACGTCCACGCCTCGCTTCGAAAACAGCTCGTTGGCAACGAAATCCGGGTCTGATCCCGGGTACCGACGGTCGGGCCCCTCGGTGTTGGGCGCGTATTCGCCGCCGGGAGCGCCGTACCAGTCCATCTCGTAGTCCGGAAAGCCGCGGCTCTTGAACGGCTCGCGCAGGGTCTTACGCAGTTCCTTGTTCGAGGGAAAGAAGATGTGCACGCTGGCGTCGATCACCGGCGTGCTCGTTCCGTCGGCGTGTTCGATCACCAGGGCCGCCCCGGCTGGTGCGGACGGGCCGCCGATCGTGCGTCAGAGCCGGTCATAAGCTAGGTAACCTAACATTCTCGTCAGCTGCCTATCAACGTTTCCGGTAAGCGTTTCGATTACTGCTTGCGCTGGTAGGGGCGGTTTTGCGGACTTGCGGGTAATTAACGTTCTTGAATGTGGATAATACCATTCTCGGGTTGGCGTCCGGGAGGCGTCGTCGGCCACGCCGATGAACCCGTACCTGCGCGCGACCGCACGCCGCGCGGCCCCCGGTCGACGGTGGACCGGCCGCGGCAGCCGTGAAATATCTTGTGAGGCAACAGGGGTGGAGGAGGGCTGATGGCCGGGGCAAGTGGAGACGTCTGGGAAGTCATGTCGACCGCGCGGACGATCCGGCGGTTCACCGACGAGCCCGTGGCCGACGCGGTTCTGGGGCGCTGCCTGGAAGCGGCCCGGTGGGCGCCGTCCGGCGCCAACGCCCAGGGCCGGCGCTTCATCGTGCTGCGCTCGCCCGAGCTGCGCGCCGTGGTGGCCGAGGCCGCCGCCCACGCGCTGGAAGTGATCGAGCCGGTCTACGGGATGAGCCGGCCCGCCGCCGACGACCGCAGCCGTCGGGCGCGCACCTATCGCGCAATCTACGAATTGCACGACCGCGCCGGTGAGTTCACGTCGGTGCTCTTCGTTCAACAGCACTACCCGACGGCATCGGAGCTGCTGCTGGGCGGCTCGATCTTTCCCGCCATGCAGAATTTCCTGCTGGCCGCCCGCGCGCAGGGCCTGGGCGCGTGCCTGACCGGCTGGGCCTCCTACGGCGGGGAACCTCTGCTGCGCGAGGCCGTCGGGATACCCGGGGGTTGGCTGATCGCGGGCCACATCGTGGTCGGCTGGCCCAGGGGCCGGCATGGTCCGCTTCGTCGACGCCCGCTGGCGGAGTTCGTCAACGTCGATCGGTGGGATTGCGCCGCTGACGGCGCGCTGGTCGACCGCGCCCCGGTGTGACCGCGTAGCCAGAATCTGAGATCATCCCTTTCCGGAACCGAGAATGATATTCTCGCAGCGACGGTGATGACGGGAGGTCGCGCGGATGCTGCTGGAATTCGATGCCGATCAGCGGTTGTGGCAGAAGACGGTGCGCGACGCCGTCGGCAAGCAGTGCCCGCCCTCGTTGGTGCGCGGCGTCGCCGAGCAGGGGGTGGACCCGAGTCCGCTGTGGAAGTCCTACGTCGACCAGGGCTGGACCGAGCTCGCCGACCCGGAAAGCACGGTCGAACTGGCCATAGTCCTCGAAGAGCTCGGGCATGCGACCGACCCCACCCCGTTCCTGGCGACCATGAGCCAATACGCCCCGTTGGCCGGGGACCGGTTCGACCCGCACGAATCGGGGACCGCCGTGTACCACGGCGTGGCGGCGCACCGCGACGCCCAGGGCTGGATCCTGGACGGCACGGCGCGGCACGTCCTCGACGGGGACCGGGTCGAACGGCTGGCCGTGGTGACCGACGCCGGAGTGTTCCTCGCCGACGCGAACCAGGTGTCGGCGCGCCGTTCGGCGGTGTTCGATCCCGTGCTGCACATCGCCGACCTGTCGTTCGACGGGGTCCGGGTGCCCGAGACCGCGCGGCGCACAGTGGACGGCGAGCGCGCGCGGCACGTCGCGCTGGCGGGCATGGCGATCACCATGGTCGGCGCCTGTCAGCGCATCCTCGACCTGGTGCTCGAACACGTGAGCAGCCGCCACCAATTCGGGGTGCCCATCGGGTCGTTCCAGGCCGTGCAGCACAAGGCCGCCGACATGCACGTCGCGGTGCAAAGAGCCAGGGCGCTGGCGTATTTCGCGGCGTTGACGATCGCCGCCGACGATCCGCGGCGCCGGCTGGCCGCGGCGATGGCCAAGGCGTCGGCGGGCGAATGCCAGTCGCTGGTGTTCCGGCACGGCCTGCAACTGCACGGCGCCATGGGCTTCACGTGGGAGAACGACCTGCAGTTCGCGCTCAAGCGCGCCAAGGCGGGTGAGCACATGCTCGGCGGGGCGGCCGAACACCGTGCCAGGATCGCGGAGGAATACCGTGCAGCTGACTTTTGACGCCGACGTCGAGGCGTTCCGCACGGAGTTCGCGGCGTTCCTCGACGAAAACCTGCCCGACGCAACGCAAACGCTGGAACGTCCGCGATCCGTGTCGCACATGCCGCAGTGGGCTCGCCGCTGGCAGCGGCTGCTGTTCGACAACGGCTGGCTGCTGCCGGGTCAGCCGCCCGAGTTCGGGGGGCGCAACGCCTCGGTGGTCCAGCAGTTCGTCCACCTCGACGAGTTGTGTCGCCGGCGGATCTACCACAGCTTCAATCCCCAGGGCGTCAACATCGTTGCCGCGTCGTTGCTTTCGTTCGGCACCGACGAACAGAAGCGGCGTTGGGCGGTCCCGATCCTGCGGGCCGAAATGACCGCGTCGCTGGGTATGAGCGAGCCGAGCGCCGGTTCCGATCTTGCTTCGCTGCGCACCCGGGCGGTGCTCTCGTCTGACCCGCAGGGCGACCACTTCGTGGTCAACGGGCAGAAGGTTTGGACGTCGGGCGCCCACGACGCGGACGTGCTGCTGACGTTCGTGCGGACCAACCCGGAGGCGCCGAAACACCAGGGCATCAGCGCGTTGCTCATCCCCACCGACACCCCGGGCGTCGTGCGGCGTCCCTTCGCGTCGATCTGCGGGGCGGACGACCTCGATTTCAACGAGGTGTTCTTCACCGACGCGCGGGTGCCCGCCGAGAATCTCGTCGGTGAGCTCGACCAGGGTTGGCGGGTCGCCAACGGATCGCTGGGTCACGAGCGCACCATGATGTGGCTCGGCTTCGCCGACCGGCTCGACAACGTGATCGCCGATTTCCACCCGGCCACCGAGCTCGAGCGCGACCAGTACGCCACCACCATCATGGACAAACAGGCGCTGCGCCTGCTGGGTTCGGTGGCGCTGGCCCGCGCCGCCCGCGGTGAGGACGACGTGGCCGCGATCTCCGTGCTCAAGCTGCTGGGGTCGGAGGCGGAGTTGCGCGGCACCGAACACGCGCTGTCTTCGGCCGGTGCCGACGGGCTGGTGCACCCCGGTCAGAGCGGCCCGTACGCGCCGATGAACCTTGACCACTACTTCGGCAGCTGGTTCGACCGCTTCGCCCGCAGCTTCTCGGGGACCATCGCCGGCGGCACGTCAGAGATTCAGCGCAACATCATCGCCCAGCGAGTGCTCGGGCTGCCCCGCGGCTAGCGGTTGCGCCGACCGAAAACCTCTGCGCCGCAATACGTGCCGCGCGACCGTCAGACCGGGTCGAACTTCGTGATCAGCCAGGTGCCGTTGACCCTGTTCAGCGTCACCAGCACGCTGCTGGACGCCATCGCCGGGTCGGGATTGTCCTTGCTGGTGGTGCTCTGGTCCACCAGCACCAGCACGACGGCGGAATCCGCGTGCAGTTCGGACACCGCGGCGCCCAGGACGCGAGCGTTGGTTTTCAGCGCCTTCTGTCTGGCCGCCGGCGCGACGATCTGCTCGGTGAACTGGTTGTAGTAGGACAGAAAGTCCCCGGACAGGTGCGACTTCGCGGCGGCGAAATCCCGGTCGAGCGAATCGGGCGAGTAGGACAACATCGCGACCGTTCCGTCCGAGGCCGCGTTGACGACCGTGGTCGCGACGCGGGCGTCGGTCTGCCTGTCCGGCCGGTACTGCGTGAAGTACAGCCAGGCCGCCGTGCCGCCGGAGCCCAACAACAGCGAAATCAGGAGCAGGGGGATGACTTTCACCCGGCGCGCGGGACGCGATTGCGCCGGCTCGGACGAGTCATCGGTGCGGGCGACCTTGCGCGGGTTCACGGCACGAACTCCACGTTCGACATCTTGTACTGGCCGCCGTCGTCGGTGACGGTGACCTTGAGACGCCAGTTGCGCGGCTCATTGTTGGCGCCGGCCGCGTTGGTGATCCGCGAGGTGGCCGCCACGAGCACCAGCGCCGAATTGCCGTTGATCGACTGGACCGCCGCCGCGTTCACGGTTCCCTGGGTTACCACCTTGGACTGTTCGACGACCGTGGTGAAATCCTTTGCGCGCTGGGCGAAGTCGTCCCTGAACTGGCCGGTCGAGCTGTCGAGCACCCGCTGGACGTCCTCCTTGGCGCGGTTGAAGTCCAGTGACGTCATGTTCACGACCCCCTGTCGCGCCCCCGCGAGGAACTTCGCGACGCGCTCGTTGCGCTTGCCGTCCTCGGCGTGCTGCCAGACCATGTACGCGCTGGCCCCGACGAACGCGAGGATCAGGACGACGGCGGCCGCCTTCCACAGCACGGCCAGCGACGGCGCCCGCAGGCGGCGCCGCGCCGGGGCCGGCTCCGCCGCCGCCTCGTCGTCGGCGCCGTCCGCGGTGTCCGTCTCGGCGGGTTCGCTCACCTCGTCGTCGGCGTCGGCAGCGTCGGCTGTGTGGGCGGCGGCGTCGGGAGTGTCGGCGACCGCCTGGGCGGGCTGTTCGGCCGCCGTGTCCGCGACCCCGGTTGCTTGCCCGGTGTCGTCGGCCGTCGCGCCGTCCGCGGCTGTGTCTTTCGCTCCTTGCGCCGCCGCGTCGTCGGCGGCCTGCGCCTCGCGCCGCAGGCGCGCCGCACGGGCGCGGGCGCGGGCCGCGGCCGCCAGCGCTTCGGCTTCGGCGGCTTCCGCTTCGGCTTCGGCGATCAACGCCATCGTCTCGGCCTTCGAGGGAGTCGAATCTCGCGGCGGTTTCTTCGCCTCAGCCATCCCGGTTACTACCTATCTCTGATCGACCGACTCCGCGCACGCGGCTACCATCGCACGAGCGAGATGGGATAACTAGTGGCGCCCCCCGGTCCGCCGCCGCAACCGGTGTCGAACGTCGAATCGACCTGGCCCGCAAGCGTCACCGCGTCCCAGGAGTAGACGTCGTGCGAGGGAAAGAATTGGACGACGCAGCGCACGCCGTCGGGCACGTCGACGGCCAGCGTGTAGCGGCCGTTGTCCAGATGCGCCTCGCCGCGCCACGGCGCGGCCTGCCCGTTGGGTTGTGGCGTCGCGTAGACGGCGACGCAGCCGGGGCCCTTGGGTGTGCACGGGTTGATCGACCAGATCCAGCTGTGGCCGGGATCGCGGTTGGTGTCCAGCCGGTAATTGCCGAGCAGCATGTCCGCGCGGGCAGTCGGCGTGGCGGTCAACGCGACCGTGGCCAGCGCAGCGCCCGCAACAAATGTCCTCACCGATGCGTCTCCCATCTCCGCGTAGCCGCCTGGAGAAAATATAGGTCGCGGTCACGCTGACCAGGCCCACTCGCGCAAATTGCCGCCCCGCCTCGAGGGTGCCGAGGGGCTAATCGATGACGGCCGCTTCCTTGCGCTCGGTGATCGGCCGGGCGAGTTCCTGCTCGTCACAGATCCGCTGCAGCTTCTCCAGGGTCTCGTCCAGTCCCGCACCGACCCGCGGGCCGGGCGTGAAGTCGGCCGGCAGCTTGCGCATGCCCTGGATGACGCCGATCGTCTCGTAGTGGACGGTGCGCTGCGGGTCGCAACGGTAGTCCGGCATCCGGTCGAGCACCGCCGTCAGCATCGACTTGAACACCGTTCGCGCCACGTTGGACCCGATGCAGCGGTGAATGCCCAGCCCGAAACTGAAGTGCCGGTTGCCCTTGCGGTCCAACACGATGGTGTCGGGGTCGTGGAACACCGCGGGGTCCCGGTTGGCCATCGCCCACGAAATCCACAGGCGTTCACCCTCTTTGAACTGCGTCCCGTCGAGTTCGACGTCCTCGGCGAAGGTCCGGCCATCCCCGGCGGCGGGGGTGAAATAGCGCAAGAACTCCTCGGTCGCCGGGTCGAGCAGGGTGTCGCGCTGCCGGCTCAGCACATCCCGCTGGTCGGGGTGTTCGGACAGCCACTCCAGCGAGTGGGCGGTGAGGGCGGTGGTGGTATCGAAGCCGCCCCCGATCACCAGGCCCAGGTTGCCCAGGATCTCCAGCTCCGGCGCCGGTTGGCCGTCGATGCGCATCTGCAGCAACGCGTTGACGATGCCGGGGCGCGGGTTCTCCTTGATCTCGATCATGGTGTTGACCATGTCCAGGCCCATCTGCCGGTGCATCTCGGTGACCCGCTCGATGTCCGGGGAGTGTTCGGGGGTGTAGACCGCCGCGTGGACCGGCTCGCTGTACATGTTCCACTTCTTCAGCGGGATGCCCAGCATCGCCAGCGTCAGCACCGCGGGTACGACGTTGGCCAGGTCGTCGACGAAGTCGATGTGGCCTTGCTCGATCTTCTCGTCGAGGCAGGCGCGCACCACGTCGTCGATGAACGGCTCCCAGCGCTTCACCGCTGCCGGCGACAGGTACGGGTTGAGCACGGTGCGGTAGGTGCGGTGTTCGGGGTCGTCCATCTCCAGGATGCCGCCGCGCACCACACTCGCGCGCCGGGCTTTGGGGATCGAAATACCTTGGTAGCCGCGGCGTTCGGAGTTGATGTCGTGATCGTTGGACACCGCGGGGCAGCGGGCCAGCTCGAAGACCTCGTGGCTGCCCGCCGCCACCCAATGACCCCCGTAGGTTTCGGTCCAGGCCATCGGGCACTTCTCGTGCATCTCCTTGGTGATCGCCGTGAACCGGGAGCGGTACTCGGCGGAATGCCGATCGAAGTGGTACTCGTTCTTCTTGCGATCGCGCTCGCTCACGACGTCGTCGACACTCAAAGCTCTGTCTCCCTGGATCTTTGGTTGAGTTGCTGCCCGGGTGGGTGGGGTCTCAGGCGTCCTCGGTGATGGTGATGGCCTGCTCCGGACACGAGTGGGCGGCCTCGCGCACCTGGTCCTGGTGATCCGCGGGCACCACCTCGTCGATCGCCGACGCGCTGCCGTCGATGTCGCTGAGCTCGAACGAATCCGGGGCGATCATCGCGCACAGGGTATGTCCTTGGCAGCGTTGCGAATCCACCGATACCTTCACGGGTTGTCTCCTCTCACCTGATGTTCGCGGCCGGTCCGGAGGCGGCACTAGTGGTGGTAGTCGTACCACTTCAAATAGCCACCGGCGTCGACACGCAACTGCATGCCAGTCACGTATCGGGCCTCGTCGGAGGCCAGCCACAACACGGCGTTGCTGATGTCCTCGGGCTCGACGAACGCAATCTTCATCGCCTGCTGCACGCCGAACACGGGTTCGGCGTCGGCGCGCGTGGGGTGTTCGAGGTCCGGCCGAAACGACCGGTACATCGGGTCGCTCTGCAGCATCGGGGTGTTGGTGTTCGTGGGATGCACGACGTTGGCGCGAATCCCCAACGGCGCCAGTTCCGTTGCCAAATCGTGGACGTAACGCGCGATCGCGCGCTTGGAGTGGACGTAGGCCATTCCGCCGGGGTCGTTGCCCGGGACGTCCTTCTTGGCGGTGTCCATCAACGCCGCCGTCGAGCCGGTGGCGATGATCGAGGCCCCGGCGCGCAGGTGCGGGAGCGCGACCTGGATAGCGTTGATGGTGCCGATCATGTTGGTGTTGATGACGTCGGTCCACGCCTGCAGCGGCGGTTGACCTTTCATGCCGGCGACGCCGGCCTGCGCCACCACGATGTCGAGTTCACCGAACTCGGCGAGACCGGCGTCCAGCGCCGCGCGCAGTTGGGTGGCGTCGCGGACGTCGGCCTGGGCGGTCACGATCGCCTGCCCGGTCTTCTCGACGAGCCGGGCCGTCTCGTCCAGGTCCTCCCGGCAGGCCAGCGGATAACCGATGGTGTCGATGTCGCGACACAGGTCGACGGCGATGATGTTGGCGCCCTCCTCGGCCAGCCGCACCGCGTGGGCGCGGCCCTGGCCGCGCGCCGCGCCGGTGATGAAGGCGACCTTGCCTGCAACGCGACCCCGTGCGCCGTCGTCCACCGCTTCTCCTTCTCGATTGGTTGCCGGGCGGAGCGCCCGAAAGCTCAGGTGTTTCGGCCGCCGTTGACGCCGAGGATCTGCCCGGTGATGTATCCGGCCTCCTCGGATACCAGGAACGCGCAGGCCGCCGCGATGTCCTCGGGCCGGCCGATGCGGCGCACCGGCGTGCGGGCGATGGTCTCGTCGATGTCACCGAGGAAGCCGTTCTTCTCGGCCGCGCGCAGCATCGGGGTGTCGATGAAGCCGGGCGGGACGGCGTTGACCGTGATGCCGCTGGGACCGTATTCGAGGGCCAGCGACTTGGTGAGCCCGTTGACGGCGGACTTGGCGGCCACGTAGTGGCTCATGTACGGCGCGCCGGAGTGGGTGCTCGACGAGGAGATGTTGACGATCCGGCCCCAGCCGGCCTCGACCATGTCCGGGAGCACCGCCTGGATCATGTGGAAGACGCCGTGCAGGTTGACGTCGATCACCCGCTGCCAGTCCTCGAACGAGATGTTGGTGAATCGCTTGAAGCCGTCCAGGCCCGCGGCATTGACCAGGACCGCCACCGGACCCAGCTGGCTGCGGATGGCCGACAACGCGGCGTCCACCTGACCCCGGTCCGTCACGTCGGCGGTGAATCCGCGGTCGGGGTCCGACGGCCGGAGGTCGATGGTGGCGACGTCCAGGCCGTCGGCGCGCAGGCGGTTCGCCACGGCCAGGCCGATACCGGAGCCGCCGCCGGTGACCACCGCAGTCTTCATCGCTTCGCCTTCACTTCACCGGGGGCCATTTCGATCACAAAAGAATCTCCCTTGCAATTATGAGAACCTTACTCTCCGGGCGAAGCGGCGTGCAACAGACCGCCGAAACCACGGTCAGCCTGCGGCGAAGGAAATCTTAAGGCCTCGCGCGGCGCGGCACGAGCATGTCGGTCTCGTTTCTCAGCTTTCTTGAATTATCGAGACTCGAATGTAAGATTCGCCGGGGAAGAGAATGAAGTTATCGTGACACGGACCACAGCAGGGGGTAGGGAATGGCAGCTCAGGACACCGCCGAGGCCGCCGCGAGCGCCCTCGCGCCTGAGTCGTCCGTCGACCGTCGCCTCCTGATCGACGGCCGGCTGGTCGCCACGGATAAGACGTTTCCCTCGATCAACCCCGCCACGGGCGCCGTCATCGGGCACGCGCCCGACGCCGGTGTCGCGCAGGCCCACGCCGCGATCGCCGCGGCTCGACGCGCCTTCGACAGCACGGGCTGGGCCACCGACGTCGAGCTGCGGATCCGCTGCCTCGATCAGCTGCACCAGGCATTGCTCGACCACGCCGAGGAGCTGCGGGAGCTGACCATCGCGGAGGTGGGCGCCACCCGAGCCTTGACGCAGGGTGCGCAGCTCGACGATCCGATCGCCATCGTCCGGTTCTACGCCGACCTGCTGCGCACCTACGAGTTCACGCAGGATCTCGGCACCCGGGAGTCGCGCGGCATGCTGCACGACCGGTGGGTGGAAAAGGAAGCGGCCGGCGTGGTGGGCGCCATCATCGCCTACAACTATCCGAATCAGCTCGCCCTGGCCAAGCTGGCGCCCGCGCTGGCCGCGGGCTGCACGGTGGTGCTCAAGGGCGCGCCGGACACGCCGCTGGTCACGCTGGCGCTCGGCGAGTTGATCGCCAACCACACCGACATTCCCGCCGGGGTGGTCAACGTGCTCAGTTCGTCGGACCCGGCCGCCGGGGTGGCGCTGACCACCAGTCCCGACGTCGACGTCGTCACCTTCACCGGATCGACCGCCGTCGGCCGCAAGATCATGGCCGCGGCCAGCGACACCGTCAAGCGGGTCTTCCTCGAGCTGGGTGGCAAGTCGGCGGTCATCATGCTCGACGACGCCGACTTCGCGAGCGCAGCGATGTTCGCCGCGTTCAGCATGGTCACCCACGCCGGGCAGGGTTGCGCGCTCACCTCGCGGCTGTTGGTGCCCAGGGCGCACCACGACGAGATCGTCGAGCTGATCGCCGGGAATTTCGCCCACGTGCGCCACGGCGATCCGGCGGAACCGAAGACCTACATGGGCCCGCTGATCAACGAGCGGCAGCGCGACAAGGTCGACGCGATGGTGCAGCGGGCGGTGGCCGCCGGCGCGACGCTGGTCACCGGCGGCAAACGGCTCGACCCCGGCTTCTTCTACGCTCCGACGCTGCTGACCAACGTCGACCCGGACAGCGAGATCGCCCAGGAGGAGATTTTCGGGCCGGTGCTCGTCGTCATCGCGTTCGACGACGATGACGAGGCGGTGCGCATCGCCAACAACTCGATCTACGGGCTGGCCGGGGCCGTGTTCAGTCGCGACCAGGACCGCGCGCTCGGGGTGGCGCGCCGGATCCGGGCCGGGTCGTTCTCGGTCAACGGCGGCAACTACTTCGGCGCCGACAGCCCGTTCGGTGGCTTCAAGCAGTCCGGCGTTGGCCGCGAGATGGGCGTCGCCGGCCTCGAGGAGTTCCTGGAGAGCAAGACCTTCGCGGTCCCGGCGGGGGCCCGCGCGTGAGGCCGCTGGAAGGTATCCGGGTCCTGGAGGTCGCGATGTACGGGTTCGTCCCGTCGGCGGGCGCCGTGCTCGCCGAGTGGGGCGCCGACGTGGTCAAGGTCGAACACGCGGTGACCGGCGACCCGCAGCGTGGGCTCCGGCAGACCGGGATGCTGCGCGTCGAAGGTGATCCGAACCCCAACATCGAACACGCCAACCGCGGCAAGCGCAGCATCGGGCTGGACATGTCGGTGCCCGAGGGCAAAGAGGTGCTCTACGAGTTGGCGCGCCGCGCCGACGTCTTCTTGACCAGCTTCCTGCCCGATCATCGGCGCAGGTTCGGCATCGACGTGGACGACATCCGCGCCGTGAACCCCGGCGTCGTCTACGCGCGCGGCAGCGCGCTCGGCCCGCGCGGCGAGGAGTCGACCAGGGGCGGCTACGACATGACCGCCTTCTGGTGCCGCGCCGGGACCGCCGCCACCATCACCCCCGCGGGGATGCCGGGCATGATCGCCCCGCCGGGGCCCGCCTACGGCGACACGATTTCCGGAACCAACCTCGCCGGCGGCATCGCGGCGGCGCTGCTCAAACGGGAACGCACCGGTGAACCGTCCGTCGTGGACGTGTCGCTGCTGGGCAGCGGTCTGTGGTCCATGGGTCACACCGTCGCGCTCACCAACCATCTGCAGCAGCGGATGGAGGCGCCGCCGCCGGGCGTGCACGGCGCACCGAACAACCCGTTGGTGGGGCTGTACACCACGGCGGACGGTCGCTACATCTCCTTCGTGATGATGCAGCCCACCAAGTTCTGGGCCGACGTGTGCCGGCACGTCGAGCTGCCGGAGCTGGCCGACGACCCCCGCTTCGCGACGGTGCAGGACATCGCCGCGAACACCGCGGAGGCGGTCGAGCTGTTGACCAAGGCCATCGCCACCCGCACGCTCACCGAGTGGACTGAACGCTTCGCCACGCTGTCCGGCCCGTGGGCGCCCGTGCAGGACACCCTGCAGGCCGCCGCCGACGCCCAGATCCGCGCGAACGAGTACATCGTGCAGGCCGGGCAATTGGAATTGGTCGCGAATCCGGTCCAGTTCGACGTCGCGGCGCCGCAGACCGGCACCTCCGTTGGTGGGCTGAAACATCGCTGAGGGCTCCGGAATCAGGTGACGGCGC
>NZ_LZKC01000251.1:0-2763 GCF_001672685.1 Mycobacterium sp. E2462 | reverse complement strand
GCCGTCGGGCCCGGCCAGCAACGCACCCAGGAAGCGCTTGCGCGAGGCGCCCAGCAGCACCGGCAGGCCGGTGTCGACCAGCTGGGGCAAGGCGTGCAGCAGCGCCCAATTGTGTTGCGCGGTCTTGGCGAATCCGAGGCCGGGGTCGATCAGCAGCTGGCCGGGGTCTACCCCGGCCGCCACTGCGGCGTCGGCGCTGTCCAGCAACTCGGCACGCACCTCGGCGACCACGTCGCGGTAGTGCGGGGCGGCGTGGGGGCGCTCGGCGGACACCGAACGCCAGTGCATCAGCACCCAGGGCACCCCGGCCTCGGCCAGCAGCGGCGCCATCGCGGGGTCGGCCCGCCCGCCCGAGACGTCGTTGACCAGTTGCGCCCCGCTTTCCAGGGCGGCGCGTGCGACGTCGGCGTGCATGGTGTCGATGCTGACCGTGATCCCCTCCCCGGCAAGGCCCTTGACGACGGGAACGACGCGCGCAGTCTCGACGCGGGAGTCGATGCGGGTCGCGCCGGGGCGGGTCGACTCGCCGCCGACGTCGACGATTCCGGCCCCCTCGGCGACCATGGCCACGCCGCGGGCCACGGCGACGTCGGCGTCGAGGTATTGGCCGCCGTCGGAGAAGGAGTCGTCCGTGACGTTCAGGACTCCCATTACCCGCACAGGCGCCGATGTCACTTACGCAGGATGAGGTCCAGCGCCTCGGCTCGGGAAGCGGCGTTGGTCTTGAACTGGCCGCGCACGGCCGACGTCGTGGTGGTGGCGCCGGGTTTGCGGACCCCGCGCATGGCCATGCACAGGTGTTCGGCCTCGATCACCACGATCACCCCGCGGGGGTCGAGCCGGGCCATCAGGGCGTCGGCGATCTGGCTGGTGAGCCGCTCCTGGACCTGCGGTCGCTTGGCGTAGAGGTCGACCAGCCGCGCGATCTTGGACAGGCCGGTGACCCTGCCGTCGTTGCCGGGGATGTAGCCGACGTGGGCCACCCCGTGGAACGACACCAGATGGTGCTCACAGGTGGAGTACATCGGGATTTCCTTGACCAGCACCAGTTCGTCGTGTTCCTCGTCGAACATCGTGTTGAGCACGCTGTCGGGGTCGGTGTAGAGCCCGGCGAACATCTCGCGGTAGGCGCGCGCCACGCGGGCCGGGGTGTCCCGCAGCCCATTTCGGTCGGGGTCCTCACCGATCGCGTACAGCAGTTCCTTGACCGCGGCCTCGGCACGCGCTTGATCGAACACCCGTAGGTCGGGAGTCACCGTGTCCGGCAGCGCCATCGAAGATCCTCCGTGTTCTCAGCCGTGGGCCGGCGGATTCGACCGGCTCACGTCGTCGTCCCGCCGTTCGGGGGAATTGCCGCCCTGCGGGCTGGGTTGCGCGGGCGGCGGATAGGGCGGATACGGCGGGTACGACGGATAGGGCTGGCCCTGCTGGCCGGGGTGCCCCGGATAACCGGGCTGGCCCGGGTGGTTGGTCGCCGGTTGCGGCCAGTACTGCTGCTGGGGCGGCTGGCCCGGCGGGTACCACGGCTGTTGGTGCTGCGGGGGCCAGCCGGGCGCGTGCCAGCCCGCGGGAGCGCCGTAGTCGGGCTGCGTGGGTCCGTTGGGCGCCCCCTGGGTGCCGTGAGAACCGTTGCCGCCGTTGGCGTTTCGCTCGGCGTCGGCCCGTGCGGCTTCGGCGGCCGCAGCGATGGCCACCTTGAAGGCGGGTTCGGGAACGGGCGGCGGCCATGGCTCGCCGCGCTCGATGGCCAGCTCGCCGGGCGTCTTGATGGGCGGCTTGTCCGACGGGATGCGACCGCCGAAGTCGTCGAACATCGTTAGCCTGGGCCGCTTTTCGACGTCGGCGAAGATCCGCTCCAGCTCGGGCCGGTGCAGAGTCTCCTTCTCGAGCAGCTCGCCGGCCAACGTGTCGAGCACGTCACGGTATTCGGTGAGGATCTCCCAGGCCTCGGTGTGCGCCGCCTCGATCAGCTTGCGGATCTCGTCGTCGATGTCGCGGGCCACCTCGTGCGAATAGTCGGCCTGGTTGCCCATGGTGCGACCCAGGAATGGGTCGCCGTGCTCGGAGCCGTACTTGACGGCCCCTAGCTTGGAGCTCATGCCGAATTCGGTGACCATCGCCCGCGCGGTCTTGGTCGCCTGCTCGATGTCGGAGACCGCCCCCGTGGTCGGCTCGCGGAAGACGAGTTCCTCGGCGGCGCGTCCACCCATCGCGAACACCAACTGCGCGACCATCTCGGAACGGGTCCGCAGGCCCTTGTCCTCCTCGGGCACCGCCACGGCGTGGCCGCCGGTGCGGCCGCGAGCCAGGATCGTCACCTTGTAGACGGGGTCGATGTCGGGCATCGCCCAGGCCGCCAGCGTGTGCCCGCCCTCGTGGTAGGCGGTGATCTTCTTTTCCTGCTCGCTGATGATGCGGCCCTTGCGCCGCGGGCCGCCGATTACCCGGTCCACCGCCTCTTCGAGCGCCGCGCTGGTGATCACCGTGCCGTTCTCACGGGCGGTCAGCAGCGCCGCTTCGTTGATGACGTTGGCCAGGTCGGCGCCGGTCATGCCGACGGTGCGCTTGGCCAGCCCGTCGAGGTCCGCGTCCGGCGCGATGGGCTTGCCCTTGGAGTGCACGCGCAGGACCGCGCGACGGCCGGCGAGGTCGGGGTTGGTCACCGGGATCTGCCGGTCGAAGCGGCCGGGGCGCAGCAGGGCCGGGTCGAGGATGTCGGGGCGGTTGGTGGCGGCGATCAGGATGACGCCGGCGCGGTCGCCG
>NZ_LZKC01000250.1:0-1482 GCF_001672685.1 Mycobacterium sp. E2462 | reverse complement strand
TGCTCGCCCGTGTCCCGGCGGCGCAACAAGTCGAGGGTGGACTTGCCGCCCGCGTGCAGCAGCCGGTCGAGGTCGGCGGTGCGACAGTACTCGGCGCCGACGATGGCGGCCAGTGCCTGCCGATCGGCCTCCGCCAACGCCGAGGGCCGCAGCCGCACCTGGTCGGCCCGCAGCTCCGCGTCCCCCGAATCCGGAACGCCCACCGCTTGTTTCAGCAGCGCCCGGATGCCGTCGGACAGCGGCTTGGCCGCCGCCGGATCTCCCCAGGCGTTCCACTTCATTGGCGGCAGCAGGGCGTCGGCTTGCGTCATGCGTTACAGTATTACACATGTTGTCAATCCGTAACGACAGCGTGGACGTCGGTGAGCGGATCCTCGCGGCGGCCGCCAGCTGCGTGGTCGACTTCGGCGTCGACCGGGTGACGCTGGCCGAGATCGCGCGGCGCGCGGGCGTCAGCAGGCCCACGGTGTACCGGCGCTGGCCCGACACCCGATCGGTGGTCGCGGCGCTGCTGACCCGGCACGTGACCGCGGCGATGCGTGCGGCGCCGCTGCTGGGTGACGACCGGGAATCGCTGGTACGCCAGGTCGTTACGGTGGCCGACCTGCTGCGCGCCGACGACCTGGTGATGTCGGTGCTGCATTCCGAACTCGCCCCGATCTACATCACCGAACGCCTCGGGACCAGCCAGCACATGCTGATCGACGCCCTCGCCACCCGGCTGCGGGTGGCCCAGCGCGGCGGCACCGTCCGGCCCGGGGACCCGACGCAGCTGGCCACCATGGTGTTGCTCATCGCGCAGTCCACCATCCAGTCGGCGCAGATCGTCGAACCCATCCTGGACGCGGCCACTTTGGCCGCCGAACTCGCCCACTCGCTGAACGGATACCTCTCGTGATCGCCGACCCGACCACCCTGAACGCCGCGCGCCGCTCCGCCGACCTGGCGGCCGTGGCCGACGGTGAGCCGCTGGACGCCGTGGTCATCGGCGGCGGCATCACCGGTGCGGGCATCGCGCTGGACGCCGCGGCGCGCGGGCTGCGGGTCGCGCTGGTCGAGAAGCACGATCTGGCGTTCGGGACCAGCCGCTGGAGCTCGAAGTTGGTCCACGGCGGCCTGCGCTACCTGGCGACCGGCAACGTCGGGATCGCGCGGCGCAGCGCCGTCGAACGCGGAATCCTGATGACGCGCAACGCCCCTCACCTGGTGCGGGCGTTACCGCAGCTGGTGCCATTGTTGCCGTCGATGGGCCGCGGCCAGCGGGCGGTGGTGCGCGCCGGTTTTCTGGCCGGTGACGCGCTGCGGGCGTTGGCGGGCACCCCGTCGTCGGTGTTGCCGCGGTCGCGACGGATCTCGGCGCGCCGGGTCGCGGAGCTGGCGCCCACCGTCACGCGCGCCGGGCTGGACGGGGGATTCCTGGCCTACGACGGGCAACTGGTCGACGACGCGCGCCTGGTGGTGGCGGTCGCCCGCACGGAGGCC
>NZ_LZKC01000249.1:0-1704 GCF_001672685.1 Mycobacterium sp. E2462 | reverse complement strand
CGCGCACCAGGTCCGCGGCGAAGATCGTCGACCCGATCCAGCAGCTGCCCACCCCCCGCACGGCCAGCGCCACCAGCAGGGCCTGCACGGCCGCGCCCACCGCGACGGTGAACATGGTGTGCTCGGCGGCGGTGCGCGCGGCGTCGGGGTAGTCGTGGGCGCCGTCGGGCACCAGCATCGGGATGACGACCTCGGGCGCGTCGTAGAGGATCTGGCCGCGCGCCAGCCGCCGCTCGACGGAATCGGCGGGCCGACCGTCGCCGGTGAGGTCGGCTCGCCACTTGTCCTTCATCCGGTCCAGCAGCCGGACGCGGGTCTCGCGGGTCTGCAGCCAGACGAACCGCACCGGACGGGTGTGGTGAGGGGCCGGCGCGGTGAGCGCCTCGGCGACGGCGGCCTGCACCAGCTCCGCGGGCACGGGCTCGGGGCTGAACCGCCGCACCGACCTGCGCATCAGCTGCGCCTGTTGGCGCCCCAGTTCCAGGGCCTCGGCCGTGCCCAGCCAGAACAGGTCGTCCTCGCCGGGGCGCAGCAGCTGCCGGGCGGTCGAGCCGTCGTCGGTCACGGCGTTCAGCCCGCGCACCACCGCCACCGGCATCGCGGTCAGCTTGCCCTTCACCAGGTCGGCGGCGGCGGCGATCTCGTCGGCGATGGCGATCTCCGTGACGAGCAGCTCGTTGCCGTGCTCGTCGACAGCGCCGGCGTACCCGTGCAGCACCGCCATGCCGGCCGCGCCCACCGCCAGGTCGATCTGCCCGTTGCGCCACGCGCGGCCCATCGTGTCCGTGATGACGACGGCGACGCGCACCCCGAGCCGCTCGCGCAGCCCGGCGCGCAGCCGGGCGGCGCTGGCGTCAGGGTCGACCGGCAGCAGGGCGAGCTCGTCGCGGTGGACGTTGGACCCGTCGACGCCCGCGGCGGCCTGCACCAGGCCGTTGCGGTTCTCGGTGATCAGGGTCTTGCCCTTGCGCGCCAGCACCCGCACGGCCTCGTCGTCGATCAGCCGGCGCCGCAGCCGGTCGCGCTCCTCGGGGTCGCGCGGGGCGGGCACCAGCCGGCCCTCGCACTTGGACACCACCTTGCTCGTGACCACGATGACGTCGCCGTCGCGCAGCCAGGGGGCGGCCGCGGCGACGGCGGCGCCCAGGTCGTCGCCGGGCCGGAACTCGGGCAGCCCGGCGACGGGCAGGATCTCGACGGCGGCCGCGCTGCCGTGTTCGCGGGCCGGCGCCGCGGCGGGGTCGGTCACGCCACCACGCCCGCGAGGTCCAGCCCGGCGCTGACCATCTTGGCCGTCGCCTCCGGGTCGGTCATCAACAGCGGCACCGCGCGCACCGCGACCCCGTCGATGTCGGCGCCGTCGCCGGCGCCGACCAGCCAGCAGTCCAGGATCCCGGTGCCGCGGCGCGCGCCGTAGTGCCGGCCGACGGCCTCGGCGGTGGACTCCACGCCGATCACCGAAAGGCAGGCATCGGCCATGCCGCGCAACGGTTTTCCGGCCACGATCGGCGAGTAGCCGACGACCGGGGCGCGCGCCGAGCGCAGCGCGCCGCGGATGCCGGGGATCGCCAGGATGGCGCCGACGCTGACCACCGGGTTCGACGGCGCCAGCATGATGACGTCGGCGTCGGCGATGGCGGCCAGCACTTCGGTTGTGGCCGCGGCCTTTTCGGCGCCGACGAAGGCGAAGCTGTGGGTGGGCAC
>NZ_LZKC01000248.1:0-20661 GCF_001672685.1 Mycobacterium sp. E2462 | reverse complement strand
GCCCCGCTCCCGCCCCTCCGGTGAGCCCCGCCGTGCCGCCGGGCCCCAACGCGCCGGCCGGGGCCATCCCGCTGCCGCCGGACCAAAACGGTTACGTCTTCATCGAAACCAAGTCCGGCGTGACCCGCTGCCAGATCAATAAGGACACCGTCGGTTGCGAGGCGCCGTTCACCAACTCGCCGCTGCAAGACGGCGAGCACGCCAACGGCGTCAGCATCAACTCCGGCGGTGGAGTCCAGTGGGTGCTGGGCAACTTGGGTGCCATCCCGACCGTCCAGATCGACTACAAGACCTATAACGCCCTGGGCTGGACAATCATCGCCAGCACCGACGGCACCCGCTTCACCAACGACAAGACCCGCCACGGCATGTTCGTCAGCGTCGAGAAGGTCAACACCTTCTAGAACACGTACCGCCCCAGCGCCCAGGCCCTGTCGCCGGGCGGCTGGGCGTTCGCAACGCGCACGCCGTCCTGGAACAGCTCGTCCTGCCGCACCAGCCCGCGGGCAATGGCTTCCTCCCAGGCCTTGGCCGGGCCGGCCCCGTAGGAGCGCCACGGCACCAGGTCGTCCATCACGACCGCCGTGCTCGCCGACGCGAGCGCACGCATGTTTTCGATGTCGGCGTGCGCGACGTCGTAGTCGTGCCCACCGTCGATGAACAGCAGGTCGAATCGCGCGTCGGGGTTGTTGGCCGCGAACGCGGGCACCGTCTGCCGCGAGTCACCGGTGACGAGCGTGTGCCGGCCGGGAAACTCGCGGTCGATGAACTTCTTGTTGACCGCGACCGAGGCGTGCTCGCCCAGGTCGAAAGACACCACCGTGGCCTGGGGTACGTGTCTGAGCATCGCGTAGCTGGAACATCCGGCGTTGAAACCGATCTCGGCGATCCTGCGCGCGCCGACTCTCCTGGCAAGCCCGACCAGGTAAAGCAGTTCCTCCGCGGAGCTCGACCCCTCCCCGGCGCCCAACCGCCGAAAAATGAGCCGCCAATACAACTTGCGCTCAACCTGTTTCATTTCTTTGACCGTCGGGCTGGGCGCGCTCATGGCCGTCAGGATTTCCCGTCGGCGCGTTTCGGAAACTTCGGCCCGCAGATGTTTCGAACGTGTGTGCGATGGTTATCCCGCTGTCGGAGGTGATCGCGACATGAGCGACAACGTGCAGCAAGCGCCGAACGAGACGGCGGAGAAAGACCCGGCGGACTGGGTCACCGGAGACGAGCCCATGACGGGACCGCAACGCAGTTACCTGCACACACTCGGGCAGGAGGCGGGCGAGGAGGTGCCCGACGACCTCACCAAGGCCGAAGCGTCCAGCAAGATCGACGAACTGCAACACAAGACCGGGCGCGGCAGCTGAGCAGCCGCGGGTGAATTGCTAGTCGGGCCTCCGGTAGTAATCTTGCCGGCGAGCTCGGAAGGGGAGGCGATGCCTGTTGGTGCCGATGTGCCGCTGTTCTTCGCTGCGAGCGCGGTGACATTGACCGGCAGTTCGGCGAGCCGCTGACCTCCCGATGCAACTCCACTACCTCAGCATCCCGTCGCTGATCGGCGCGGCCGGCGGTGACCCGTGGGCGGTCAATGCGAGCCTGCAGGCGGGAAATCCCGGGCAAATCTCCAGTCTCGCCGAGGCTTTCCTGCGCGCAGGCCGATGCACGCAGGAGGCCAACCATGCTTTCGAACAGGCTCGCACCCGCTTCGACGCTGCCTGGAATCATCAGCAGGGCGATCACCCGATCAACGACTCCGACGAGGTCCAACGGGTGACGAAAGCGCTTGGTGCGCAATCCCTTCAGTTGCCCAAGATCGGCGCGGACCTGGAGAACGTCGCGGCGACGTTGGCCGAGGCGCAGAAGGCCGCTGCGGGGCAGATCGCCACGCTGGAAGCCCAGCTACAGAACCTCGACGACCTGATCGGTGAGGCCGACGAGATGGAGGATGACGAGGACCTCAGCCAGGCCGACTACGACGCGCTCGAGGCCTACATCGAGACCTGCGAACAGGACGCGATCCGCGACACCAGAACCGCTCTCGGCCAGCTACAGGCGACGCGGGACGGTTACTCGAAATCGTTCCAGGACGCGATGGGCGCCTTGCACGCCGACGGATATGACGCCGTAGCCCCGCAGGGCCCCCCCGGCGCGCCCGAAGCTCCAGGTGCGCAGCCCGGGCCGGGCGCGCCGGGCGGCGGCCCGCCAGGTGCGGAGAAGCCCGGCGAGCATTCCGTGTCGCCGCCGACGCTGAGCGATGTGTTGATCGCGGGTTCGGGCGCGGTGGCCGGCGGCACCGCCGACGGTGTGCGCCAGACGACCCTCAATCTGATCGACCAGTCCCCCGGCACCGGCCCCGGCAAAGCCGACCCGGGCTTGTTGAAGTGGTTGGAGGACCCCAAGATCGGCGGCGTCGAGATCAAGGGCTTCTCCCGCATCGGCGGCGTGGTTGCCGTGGCCAGCGCGGTACCGGCCGTCCTGTCCGACATGCACGACGGCAACCCGGCATCCGAGGCCGTCACACGGGAGTCGGTGGGGGTCGCTGCTGGGCTCGGATTGGGCAGCTTGGCAGGAGGCGTGGTCGCCGGTTCCGAGTTGGGCGCGGCGTTGGGTTCCGTTGTGCCGGGGGCAGGAACCGCAGTAGGCCTCGTGGCAGGTGCCGTTGTTGGAGCGGGGGCCAGCTTGGTGGCCTCAAAGGCGGTCGAGGCGGCTTGGCAGCCGGTTTCCCACGCGGTTGGCAGTGCGCTGCATAGCGTGGAATCGGTGTTTGGGTTCGGTTAAGGCAACACGATGCGATTCGACGAGTTCACAGGGACGCATTGTCTCGACGTGTTCCCGGTCGACCGATTCGCCGGGTTCGTTGTGGAGGTGGGCGTGCCGCGGGGCTGGGATCCCCTCAGTGCCGCTACCGGTGTGCGTCTGTGGGCCTGCCGCAACGACCCGCGCATCAAGACATTTTGCGCTAACGCGGTATTGACGATGCATCATGTCCAGGCAGCCCTCGACCCCGCCGAGGTGTTCACGATGCTGGCCGAACAGCAAGTGCAATCAGTACCGAACTCAAGTGAGCTGAGCCGTGAAATCTTCGCAGCGGCCGAGGGCGCCGGCGCTGCGGGGATGCTCACGATGCAGATAGCGCATGAGCTCGGCACCATCGAGAGTGTGTCACGATCCCGGATCGTCAACGGCGAACGAGGGACTCTGATTGCACAACTGACGGTGACGGCGCTCGAAAATTCACCGGTAGATCGGGCAAGTATCTGGTTGAAGGTACGACCAGGTCCGTCGGTGTCTTCAACGCCCGCCGGTCACCCCAGTGTTTCGCCCGTCACCGCCACGCGAGCCGGTCAGTGATGGTCAGCCCCAAGACGGAAGTGCCCTGGAGGCTTCGTTATGCCTTCGGTGTAACCCTGTGCCTGTTGGCTGCGGTCAATGCACTGATCGGGTCGGCGTGGTATCTGTCTCTCGGCACCGCCGTGGCCGGTATCGGCATTATTTATGGGGGCAGACGCCGGGTGTTCCACGTTGGTGTCCGCCGTGTTGGATACGAGGTGGTCTGCCGTTACGTTCCGTGGTACGAGAGCAATCCCTACTTCGCAACGGTGCTCCTCCCGCTTATGGCGGTCGGCATGGTCGGGGCGGGGTGTTCCCCTGCTTATCCAGCATGGCTACTCTTCGGCGGAATCGCGTTACTCGGCATCTCGGCGTTGATGGTGGCGGTCGTCGTGTGGATTTGGCGACGATCGCTTCTCCGTATCACCCCAACGACATTGATCGTGCGAACAGCAGACCGCAGCAGCGCCTTGACCGGCATCCGGCGCGAGGACGTCCGGTCGATAAAGCTCCAGCTTGCAGACGTAGCGGCCGGCAGGAAGTCGCCACAGGTGGAAATCGTCCATCGACCACCCGACACACCTGGCTCGACCGATGCGACGCTATTGATCGGGCTTTATCTCACCGTGCAGCCGCTCAACCTCTTCAACGCACTGGTCGCCTGGCGAGACGGCGCATTCGACGATCCCGTCGAACTGTCGGACCGGATCGAGAAAATTCTGCGCGGCAAATCAACGGCTGCCGCCTGACCGTCTTACCCGTCACGCGTAATGGCTTCGTCTCACTCAAATTTCAGCCCGAAGATGAAACGCCGTTCGATGCGCATGGTGCGCACCTTGTTCGCCGCTTCTCCATTCTTGGAGGGAAGGCATCAACGCGTCGGCCTAGCGACGATCCGAACACGTGACAGCTCACGTCGTTGTATTTCAACCGTCGAGAACGGGTTAATACGCGTCCCGCGCGCCGCGAATCGCCGCGCCGAAACGCGCCCGGCATCACGGGGCCGGCGAAGCACGTCAGTACCATCGGTGCCGTGGCACCCACTGGCCCACGCGATGACTTCCATAACCAGCCGACGCAACACGTCGAGCCCGGCCGCGGCGGACCTCCGCCCCACACCGGGCATGCACCGGATCCCGGCTTCGAGGGAACCGAGATCATCGACGCGCGCGGCGCCGACCCGTTCGACGAAGAACCGCAGCCGACGCCGTGGTACCGCAAGCCGGCGCTGCTCGTCGCGTGGCTGCTGGTGGTGTTGATCCTCATCGGTTTGATCGTGTTCGGGATCGTGGAGCTGCTACACGGCGAAGACGCCACCAGCCACACTCCGAGCTCCACGCCGACCACGACGACGACCACGTCCACCACGGAGAGCACTCCGTCGACCACGACGACCACCACGACCACGGAACCGTCGACGAGCGACACCGGCCAGCCGTCGCCGCAACAGCCGTCCCAGCAGCCCACACACCAGTCGACGCAGGAGCCGTCGCACCGGCATCACCTGCCGCCGCTACCGCCTGTCATCACCATTCCCCAGGTGCCGACGGTGATCACCGTGCCGCCGGGGTTGCGCTAACGAATCGGTGACGACCGGATCAAGGTTGCGTCGCCGCCGCCGCGCCCTACACTCGCTGGGATCCGCGGTCGCTACGGTGAGACCGCCGGGGGGCCGCAACGAGGACAACTGACACAGAGGTGCGGGATATGAGCGACTCGCTCGGGTTGTCGATCGGGGTTGCCCACCTGGTGGCGGCCCGCTCGGGTCGGGAACCCGTGGTCCGCAGTTCCGTGCTCACCCTCTTCGAGAACCGCCCCACCGAAATCGGCCTGCCCGAAGAGAATCCCAACCTCAGTGAGCCGGGGCTGGTCTTGCGGGGGTTCGTCGAGCGGGTGGGCGACCGGGCTCCGCTGGTGGCCGCCGACGGGACCAAGTACCTGGGTGAGGTGCTGACGGTCGAAGCGATCGAGGCCATGGCCCGCACTGTCGGCTACGGTCAACCGATCACCATCGCGGTGCCCGCTTACTGGTCCGACGCCCAGTTCACCGCGCTGCGGGAAGAATTCTTCGCCCAAGCCGACCTCGCACGCGACGGCGTCGCCCCGGTGCTGGTCTCCGACGCGACGGCCGCGCTCGCGGCGCTGCGAACCACGCCGGGCTTCCCCTCCGACGGCACTCTCGCGCTGTGCGACTTCGGTGCCGGCGGGACCACCGTCACCCTGGTGGACGCCTCGGCGAGCTTCACCCACCTCGGCCGCTCGACGCGGCACACCGATTTCTCCGGCGACGCAATCGATCAGCTCCTCCTCGACCACGTGCAGGCCACCGACCGCACCATGGCCGACATCGGCAGCAGCGGACGCATCGCCTCCCAGGCGAGGCTGCTGGGCGAATGCCGGCGGGCCAAGGAGCGGCTGTCCACCGACACCGTCACCACCGTGGCGCGCGCCGCGGACGACCAGGTCCAGCTGTCCCGCGCCGAGCTTGAACAGCTGATCAGGCCGGCCCTGGACGGTCTCCTGAATTTCGTCGCGGAAGCGCTGCGGCACAACGGCGTTCAGCGACTCAGCGCGGTGGCGACCGTCGGCGGTGGTGCCAGCATTCCGCTGGTCAACACGCGCTTGTCGGAGCGGTTCGGAGTGTCGGTGCACAGCGCGGCGCAACCCGCGTTCAGCGCAGCCCTCGGCGCGGCGGCGCTCGGGGGTCAGGGACCGGCCGCCGGGGTGGGCGGGCCGCAAGCGGCGGCGGGCGCCCCGACGACCGCGGCCCCCGCCGTCGACATGCCGACGGAAATGGTGCCCGCCGGCGCGATCGACATGACCCAGGCCGCCCGCGCCGCCCAGGCGACCGACGTCGATGGTGCGCTCGCATGGTCGGAAGACGCCGACGACTCCGACGAGCCGGTTCCCTACACGGGCCGCGACGCCACGGGCGAATACGCCAACGAGGCCCGGGAATTCGAATACGCCTCGGACGAGCGTTATGACGACGCCGGTGGCGGGCTGCCCTGGTACAAACGCACCGCGCTGGTGCTGGGGGTGGCGGGCGCCGTCCTGGCCGTGCTGGTCGCGCTGGCCCTGGCCATCAACGTCCTGCTCACCGACAACCACCCCGCCACGCCCGCTCCCACCGCGCCGAGCGAAGCTCCCCCGCAGACACCGCAAACAGTGACCGTCACGGGCCCGGACAACACCACCACGGTCACCGTCGTCCCCGCGCCGGCTCCGTCCTCCGAGCCGCCGGCCACCACCACCGCTGCGCCGCCGCCGGCCAGCACCACCGAACCGCCCAGCACGACGACCACCACGAGCGCCCCGCCGACCACCACGGCGCAGGTGACCACGACGGAACCGCCCCCGCCGCGCGAGCGGCCATTGTTCCCGCGTCTCGAGCCGCCGTGGCGGCGTTGACGCGCCGGAACGCGTTCGCTATTTCGCTCCGGGAGTGGGTATTCGCGCTGCAGTGAACGGAGCCATTCACCCGGCGACAGGGTGGCGCCGGTCACGCCGATCAACGTCACATCCCCCGGCGGGTTCTCAACGCAGCAGGCCAGAGGCATTGATGAACGGCGAGTTAGGGCAGCCTTTCTCGCGCTCAAAGCCCGGGAGATGTAACTATGAGCGGGGCTGAGCAGGCAAACAAAGTGCAGGCCGAAGTGACTATTTATTGGGGAGACCTTCTGTGACGACGCAGATGCTCATCAGGCTGGTAGTGGGCATGGGCATGACCCTGGTCGTGGCCGCACTTGCCGCGCGCCGAGTCCTGTGGCTGTTCAAGCTCATCACCTCCGGCAAGCCGGCCCCTGGGCACACCGACGACCCCGGCAAGCGCGTCTGGGCTGAGATCTCCGAGGTCTTCGGCCAGCGCAAGCTGTTGAAGTGGTCGATCCCCGGCCTCGCCCACTTCTTCACCATGTGGGGCTTCTTCATCCTGCTGACCGTCTACATCGAGGCCTACGGCCTGCTGTTTCAGGACAACTTCCACATCCCGATCATCGGGCGCTGGGACGCGCTGGGCTTCCTGCAGGACTTCTTCGCCACCGCCGTCTTCCTGGGCATCGTCACCTTCGCCATCATCCGGTTGATGCGCAGCCCGAAGGAGATCGGACGCTCGTCCCGGTTCTACGGCTCGCACACCGGCGGTGCCTGGCTGGTGCTGTTCATGATCTTCAACGTCGTCTTCACCTACGTGTTCGTGCGCGGAGCCGCGGTGAACAACGGCACGCTCCCCTACGGCAACGGGGCCTTCCTGTCCCAGCTGTTCGGCAAGATCCTGCGTCCGCTGGGTCAGCCCGCCAACGAGATCATCGAGACGACGGCCCTGTTGGCCCACATCGCGGTCATGCTGGCGTTCCTGATCATCGTGCTGCACTCCAAGCACATGCACATCTTCACGGCGCCCATCAACGTCATCTTCAAGCGGCTGCCCAACGGCCTGGGTCCGCTGCTGCCCCTCGAGCACGACGGGAAGCCGATCGACTTCGAAAACCCGCCGGACGACGCGGAATTCGGCCGCGGCAAGATCGAGGACTTCAGCTGGAAGGCGGCGCTGGACTTCGCCACCTGTACCGAGTGCGGCCGCTGTCAGTCGCAGTGTCCGGCCTGGAACACCGGCAAGCCGCTCTCACCCAAGCTCGTGATCATGGACCTGCGCGACCACTGGATGGCCAAGGCGCCATACATCCTGGGCGACAAGGAATCTCCCACCGAGAACACCCCCGAAGGCGGGCTCGGCGAGAAGTTGGCGGGTGAAAAGCACGCCGAGGCGCACCACGTCCCCGAGTCCGGCTTCGGCCGGGTGATGGGTTCGGGGCCCGAGCAGGCCACCCGCCCGCTGGTGGGCACCGAGGAGCAGGGCGGCGTCATCGACCCCGACGTCTTGTGGTCCTGCGTGACCTGCGGCGCCTGCGTCGAGCAGTGCCCGGTGGACATCGAGCACATCGACCACATCGTCGACATGCGCCGCTACCAGGTGATGATGGAGTCGGAATTTCCCTCCGAGCTCTCGGTGCTGTTCAAGAACCTGGAGACCAAGGGCAACCCGTGGGGCCAGAACGCCAGCGACCGCACCAGCTGGATCGACGAGGTCGACTTCGACGTCCCGGTGTACGGCGAGGACGTCGACAGCTTCGACGGCTTCGAGTACCTGTTCTGGGTCGGCTGCGCCGGCGCCTACGACGACAAGGCCAAGAAGACCACCAAGGCCGTCGCCGAGCTGCTGGCCATCGCCGGGGTGAAGTACCTGGTGCTCGGCACCGGGGAGACCTGCAACGGCGACTCCGCGCGCCGCTCGGGCAACGAGTTCCTCTTCCAGCAGCTGGCCGCCCAGGCCGTCGAGACCCTGGACGGGCTGTTCGAGGGCGTCGAGACCGTCGACCGCAAGATCGTCGTCACCTGCCCGCACTGCTTCAACACCTTGGGCCGCGAATACCGGCAGCTGGGTTCGAATTACTCGGTGCTGCACCACACCCAGCTGCTCAACCGGCTGATCCGGGATAACAAGCTGGTGCCGGTGACCCCTGTGTCCCAAGACATCACGTACCACGACCCCTGCTACCTGGGTCGGCACAACAAGGTGTACGAGGCGCCCCGTGAGTTGATCGGGGCCGCGGGCGCCACCCTGACCGAGATGCCGCGGCACGCCGAGCGCAGCTTCTGCTGTGGCGCCGGCGGCGCCCGCATGTGGATGGAAGAGCACATCGGCAAGCGCATCAACCACGAACGCGTGGACGAGGCGCTGGCCACCGGCGCCGCCACCATCGCCACCGGCTGCCCGTTCTGCCGCGTGATGGTGACCGACGGTGTCAACGACCGCCAGGAAGAGGCCGGCCGCAGCGGCGTCGAGGTGCTCGACGTCGCGCAGATCCTGCTCGGGTCGCTCGACTACGACAAGGCGACGCTGCCCGAGAAGGGCACGGCCGCCAAGGAAGCCGAGAAGCGCGCCGAGGAGGCCGCCAAGGCCGAACCCAAGGCCACCACCGCGACCGCTCCGGTCGAGGCGGAAGAGGAGGCACCCGCCGAGGAGGCGCCGGCCGCGCCCGCGGCGAAGACGGCAGCCGCACCGGCCGCTCCGGCCAAGGGCCTGGGCATCGCCGGCGGCGCCAAGCGACCGGGCGCCAAGAAGGCCGGTCCGCCGGCCGCCAAGGCCGCGGCCACGGAGGCCCCCGCCGAGTCCGAGGCGACGGCCACCCCCGCCAAGGGCCTGGGCATCGCGGGCGGCGCCAAGCGACCGGGCGCCAAGAAGACGGCCGCCAAGGCCGAGGCGCCCGCCGCGAAGGCCACCGAAGCACCGGCCGACTCCGACACGAAGGGCGCCGAGGCGCCGGCGGCTGCGGCCGCTCCCGTCAAGGGCCTGGGCATCGCCGGCGGCGCCAAGCGACCGGGCGCCAAGAAGACGGCCGCCAAGGCCGAGGCCCCCACCGCCAAGGCCACCGAAGCACCGGCCGAGTCGGGCGCCACGGCCGAGCCGGAGGCGACAAACGCACCCGCGGCACCCGCGGCGCCCGCGGCGCCGGTCAAGGGCCTGGGCATCGCGGCCGGCGCCAAGCGGCCCGGCGCAAAGAAAGCGGCCCCGGCGACCGCGAAGGCGGAGGCGACCAAGCCGGAGCCCGAGCAGCAGCCGGGGGCGGGCACCGAGCCCAAGCCGGCGTCGGAGCCGACGAAAGAGTCGCCCGGTGAGGGCACCAAGCCGCCGGAGGAGCAGCCCGGGGCCGGTGCGGCGCCCACGCCGGACGACAACAAGTCCAAGTCGGCGAACGGCGATCAGGCGCCGTCGGGACCGCCGGTCAAGGGCCTGGGCATCGCGCGCGGCGCCCGGCCACCGGGTAAGCGCTGAGCTGGGGATTTGACGCTAGTCGGCGAATTTCAGTGGACAACGGTGGCACCATTGACGGCGTGACCACTCACCAACTGCCTCTGCACGCGTCCGCCCATCAGCGGCAGCGTACGTTCGCGCAGTCGTCCAAGCTTCAGGACGTCCTGTACGAGATCCGTGGGCCGGTGCACGCGCAGGCCGCGCGTTTGGAGGCCGAGGGTCACCGCATCCTCAAGCTCAACATCGGCAACCCGGCGCCGTTCGGTTTCGACGCGCCCGACGTGATCATGCGCGACATGATCCAGGCGCTGCCGTACGCGCAGGGGTACTCGGACTCGCAAGGCATCCTGCCGGCGCGCCGGGCGGTAGTCACCCGCTACGAGCTGGTGGAGGGTTTCCCCCGCTTCGACGTGGACGACGTCTACCTGGGCAACGGCGTGTCCGAGCTGATCACGATGACCCTGCAGGCCCTGCTCGACAACGGCGACGAGGTGCTGATCCCGTCGCCGGACTACCCGCTGTGGACGGCGTCGACGTCGCTCGCCGGGGGCACGCCGGTGCACTACCTCTGCGACGAGACCCAGGGGTGGCAGCCCGACATCGCCGACATGGAATCGAAGATCACCCCGCGCACCAAGGCGCTGGTGGTGATCAACCCCAACAACCCGACCGGCGCGGTCTACGGCCGCGAAATCCTCACCCAAATGGTCGAGTTGGCGCGCAAGCACGAACTGCTGCTGCTGGCCGACGAGATCTACGACAAGATCCTCTACGACGACGCCAAGCACATCAACGTGGCCACCCTGGCGCCCGACATGCTGTGCCTGACCTTCAACGGGCTGTCGAAGGCCTACCGGGTCGCCGGCTACCGCGCCGGCTGGCTCGCCATCACCGGCCCCACCGACCACGCCAGCAGCTTCATCGAAGGCATCAACCTGCTGGCCAACATGCGGCTGTGCCCGAACGTCCCCGCCCAGCACGCGATTCAGGTGGCGCTCGGCGGCCACCAGAGCATCGACGACCTGGTGCTGCCGGGCGGCCGGCTGCTCGAGCAGCGCGACGTCGCCTGGGAGAAACTCAACGCGATTCCGGGGGTGTCCTGCGTCAAACCGCAGGGCGCCCTGTACGCGTTCCCGCGCCTGGATCCCGAGGTGTACGACATCAGCGACGACGAACAGCTGGTCCTGGAGCTGCTGCTGTCGGAGAAGATCCTGGTCACCCAGGGCACCGGATTCAACTGGCCGGCACCGGATCACCTGCGCATCGTGACGCTGCCCTGGGCCCGCGACTTGGCGGCCGCGATCGAGCGGCTGGGCAACTTCCTGGTGAGCTATCGCCAGTAAGCGTCCTCGCAGCCGGCGCCTCTACGGTGGACCGGGTGACGCACTCGCACTCGCACAGCCTGTCCGGCCCCGCCGCCGTCGACCCGCTGCCCGCCCGTATCGTCGTCGGGCTGCTGATCGCGATCGGAGTGGCCGTCGCGGCCGGCGCCGTCCTGTTGTGGCCCAGCCGCCAACACGTCGACATCCCGATGCCGCTGCAGAACGCGGCCGGCGGCGCCGTCAGCACGCAGGCCGGGCACGTGGTGTCCAGCGGGCTGGGCGACTGCGGCAGCCCGTCGGTGAGCCAGGTCCTCACCACCGCGCCGCAGCCCGCCCCTCCCGGAGCGGGGCGCTGCGTGCTGACCCTGGTGGCCATCGACTCCGGGCCGAACGCCGGTGCCACCACCTTGCTGGAGTCCTCGCCCGGCCCCGGCCAGCCGAAATTCGCGGCGGCCGATCGCGTCCGGCTCGTCCGGCAGGTCGACGACCAGGGCGCCACCAGCTACGCCTTCTACGACTTCGAGCGGGGCTGGTCCCTGGTCGCATTGGCGGTCGCGTTCGCGGTGGTGATCGTGGTGGTGGCGCGGTGGCGCGGGCTGCTCGCGCTGGTGGGCATCGTGGTCGCCTTCTTGGTGCTAGTGGTTTTTCTGCTGCCGGCGCTGCGCCACGGCGCGCCGGCGGTGCCGGTGGCGCTGGTGGCGTCGGCCGCCATCCTCTACGCCGTCATCTACCTGGCGCACGGCGTCAACCTGCGCACCAGCGCCGCGCTGCTCGGCACCCTGTCGGCGCTCCTGCTTGCGGCCGGATTATCTTGGGCCGCAGTAGAATTGGCGCACCTGACGGGGTTGTCGGACGAACAGAACTCCACCGTCAGCGCCTACCTGGGCAGCGTGTCGATCAGCGGGCTGCTGCTGGCCGGCTTCATCATCGGCTCGCTGGGCGTGCTCAACGATGTCACGGTGACGCAGGCCTCCACGGTGTTCGAGCTGGCGCACCTGGGCGGCTCGCGCCGGGCGGTCTTCCTGGGCGCCATTCGCGTGGGCCGCGATCACATCGCCAGCACGGTGTACACCCTGGTGTTGGCCTATGCGGGCAGTTCGCTACCGCTGCTGCTGCTGTTCAGCGTCGCCAACCGCTCGCTGACCGACGTGCTGACCAGTGAGAGCGTGGCCATCGAGATCGCCCGGTCGGCGGTCGGTGGGGTCGCCCTGGCGCTGTCGGTGCCGTTGACGACGGCGATCGCCGCCGTGCTGGCCCGACCTGCTAGAAGCGGCTCCGTTCCAGCAGATCCAGCAGATACCCTCCATAGCCGGACTTGAGCAGGGTCTGCGCGCGCTCGGCGAGCTGCTGGTCGCTGATCCATCCCCGCCGCCACGCCACTTCCTCGGGGACGCTGACCTTCAGGCCCTGCCGCCGCTCGAGCGTGCGGACGAAATCGCTGGCGTCGAGCAGGGAGTCGAAAGTGCCGGTGTCGAGCCACGCCGTTCCGCGGGCCAGCACCTCGACCGCCAGCCGGCCGCGGTTGAGGTAGATCTGGTTGACCTCGGTGATCTCGTATTCGCCGCGAGCCGACTTCTTCAGACCCTTCGCGATCTCGATGACGTCGTTGTCGTAGAAATACAGTCCGGGCACGGCGTAGTTCGATTTCGGCGTCTGGGGTTTCTCCTCGAGCGAGAGCGCCATGCCGTCGGCACTGAACTCGACGACACCGTAGGCCGACGGGTTGGCCACCCAGTAGGCGAAAACCGCTCCCCCGTCGATGTTCTGGAAGCGGCTCAGGTTGGTGCCCAGGCCCGGCCCGTAGAAGATGTTGTCGCCCAACACCAATGCCACCGAATCGGTGCCGATGTGGTCAGCACCCAGGACGAACGCCTGGGCCAGGCCGTCGGGCCGTTCCTGGGTCACGTAGGTGAGGTTCACCCCGAACTGCGAGCCGTCGCCCAAGAGCCGCTGGAAGCCGGGCGCGTCGTGGGGTGTGGTGATGACCAGGATGTCTTGGATCCCCGCCATCATCAGGGTGGACAACGGGTAGTAGATCATCGGTTTGTCGTAGACGGGCAGCAGCTGCTTGCTGATGCCCGTGGTGATCGGATGCAGGCGGGTGCCCGACCCGCCGGCCAAGATGATTCCCCGCATGAGTGGCTCCTACTGCCCCGGTCGGGTGCTAATCGATGACGTCGGACTCGGTGAGTTCGGTGGCGGCCAGCGCCGCGGCCAGGTCTTGGTGCCGGAACACCGACGTGACGTGGTCGTGCACGACGCGGAAGGCCAACGCGTCGCTCGTCGGGTCCGGGCCGCTGCGTTCGGCGACGACGACACCGTCGTGCACGTAGAGCCGGCCCAGTTGCGCGCTCACCCGCCGCGACGTGGCCCAGTCGCGCAGCGCCTGGTGGCCTTGCGCGGCGCCGTGGGCGTCGCCGATCTCGATGTCGTCGCTGGACAACGACACCAGCGTCTCGATGTCGGCGGCGTTGAGCGCGTCATGCCATGCCAGGACGGTCGCGACTTCCGATGTGGTCATGGTGTGCAAATTACCGTGCGGCCCGGCGGCTAGAGGGGGGTACGGTCCAACCAGGTCCGCCACACGCCCTCGTCGCCGAAGAGTTGGATGCCGGTCTCGTCGAGCGGTGTGCGGCGCAGGATGGCCAGCAACAGCTCGGTGGCCCCGCCGCGCAGCGCGACGGTGCCCTTGCCGTGCTCGTGTGACCAGGCGATCCGCCCGCGGTCGACGCGGGCCGTCCATTCGCCCGCCTCGCCGAGGCCCGGGTCGGTGGCGTGCAGGTGCAGCGTGTCGCCGTCCTCGAGCGGCAGCGGGGCCCCTTGGGCGCCTGCCTGAATGGCCACCCGTTCCAGCCACTCGGTGATCCCGTCGGCGGCCACCTCGGCGCGCAGCGCGTACCCGCTGCCGAGCGCGATCGTCGCGTCCGCGCGGTGGACGGCCGCCTCGTGCAGGCGGCGCCGGATCCACCAGCCCGCGGGGCGCGGCCCGAGAAACGTCCACACGGGCGTTTCAGCGCCCGTGTGTTCCACCGCGTCGATGAGCCGCTGCGCACCGCCGTGCAGCCAGGACTCCGCGTCGGCGGGGTCGGCCGGCGGCTTGCCGCCTTCCACCGCGCGGGGGTCGAGGAAGCTGTCGAGCCGGTCGCGCACGATCTGCGCCGCCCACCGGTCGCCGCGCCCGACGTGGCGCAACAGTTGGCCCATGGTCCATCCCGGGCAGGTTGGCACGGGAAGCGAGTCGTCGACCTCGCGGAACTGCTGCGCGAACGCGCGGTTCTCCTCTACGAACGCATCGGCGAAGTCCACCCGCTCAGGCTACTCGGCGGGCGCCGCCACGGTACGGGTCCGGTTGTGGTCGAAATGAGTTCCCCGACCGCCGCGGGTCTCCCGCGGCGCGATTCGATCCGATGGTGTCCCAATCTGATCTGCAGTGTCGCGGCTCAGTTCAGTACGGTCACAGCATGATTGGTGGCCACACGCCGGCGCCGAAGTTCGGAGCGCCCTCGGCGGCGCAGCCGTGCCTCGGGCGGGACAGGTAGCCGGGGCGCCTTGCCACATCCCGTACGCAGCCTGAATTTGCGCCAATTGCGGTATTTCGTCGCCGTGGCCGACGAGAACAATTTCGGACGAGCCGCCCAACGCCTCAGGATCGCCGGACCGTCGCTGTCCCAGCAGATCAAGGCGCTCGAACGGGACCTCAAGGTGCGACTGTTCGAACGCAATCAACACGCGGTCAGTCTCACCCCGATCGGGGCCCACCTGCTCCCCCACGCCCGCGCGCTGCTTGCCCAGGCCGATGACTTACGCAGACGGGCGATCGGCATGGCAGGTACAGATCCTGTCCGTTTCGGCTTGGTGCAGCAGCTTCCGCCGGGGTGGGCGGACCTGATCGGTGCCGTCGCCCCCGTGGTCTTCGATGCGTGGGTGATGCCCTCACCCGCACAGGTCACCCGCGTGGCGACCGGCACGCTGGATGTGGCGCTGTGCCACGTGACAGCCGCCGACCTGGGCGCGGCGGGGCTCGTCGGGCAACTCGCGGAAACCGAGCCGCTGCAAGCGGTTTCGCCCGGAAGTGACGGGCGGCCGGTGTGCGCCGAAGACACCGCGGTGTTGATCGACGAGGACGCGGTGAGCTGGTCGGCCTGGAACGGTTACGCCGCGGAGTTCGCGGACCGCACCGGTGCGCGGGTCGTCTTCATCCGGGACGGGGGCGTCGTCGGCCGCAGGTTCTTCGAGCACGTACAACGCCTGGGCTGCCCGGTGCTCAGTGCTCCCAAGGCACGGGCGGATGTGTTGCCGCACAACATGTCGCTGCGGCGCGTCGTGAACCCGTCGCCGCTGTGGACGTGGACGCTCGTGCGACGCTGCGACGACGACCGACCGGCAGTGCTCGCCTTAGTGGACGCTCTCACGCAAAACGCGACTCCGATCGATTATTCCGCCGAATCGCAATGGCTTCCGAACGATGATCCCTACCATCGGTTGCACCGCAGTGCGGCAGTCTGACAACCGCGGCGGTGGCCAGCCGCTGCCGCGGTGCACGCGCAGCTGTCAATCTTCGCCGGAACCGGTACGGAACGTGGCGCGATAGCTATGGGGGCTGACGCCGACGACGCGGTGAAAAAGCGGCCGCAGGGAGACCGCTTTGGACAACCCGATCTGGTGTGCGATCGCCTCGACGGTCAGGTCCGTGTCTTCGAGCAGGTGCCGTGCGCGCAGAATGCGTTGGTGCAGAATCCATTGCAACGGAGACAGCCCCGTCGCGGCCCTGAAGCGCCGGTCAAATGAGCGGCGACTCAACTGGTATCGCGCCGCCAGTTTCGTGATGTCGATCTGTTGGTCCAGGTTGCGGACGATGTACTCCGTCATCTCGCTGACATCGGTGCCATCATCACCGAACCGAAGTTCCTCGGAAATGAGTTGGGCCTCTGCCCCGGATCGTTGCGGCGGTGCGGCCATGCGGCGCGCAATCGCGGTGGCGGCCCTGACACCCCAGAACCGAGCGACCACGTGAATGCACGCGTCCAGCCCAGCAGCGGTTCCCGCGCTGGTAATCACCTCACCGTCGTCGACGTACAGCACCGCGGGATCGACCTGTATCCGCGGGTGTTTGGCGGCCAGCACCGACGCGAAGGACCAATGCGCGACCGAGCGCGTGGGCTGCAAACTCTGCTGCGAGAGCAGGTTTCGAGCGGCGAGACCTTGCGCCGGTTGCCCGACGCTGTCGCTGAGGCGCTGCTGCGCGAAGGTATGTACCGGTTACTCACGCCGAAGCGTTTCGACGGTCACGCCGTTGACGCGGTCACGGTGCTCCGCGTCGGCGAAACACTCGCCGAAGCGGACGGATCCGCCGCGTGGTCGGTGATCATCAACGCCATCGGCAGCTGGCTCGCGGGCCAGTTCACCCCGCAGTGCCAACACGAGATCTTCGGTGCCAACCCGGACGCGCGTTTCGCCGGTTCGACGACGCCCGGTTCGGCACGACGGGAACATCGGGGCCTGCGGATCTCGGGACGGTGGCCGTACTGCTCGGGTGCCCAACACGCCGACTGGACGGTGTTCGGTGTCACCGCCGAGACGGGCGGGGCGTCGGAAAGACTGCTGTGCTGCGTGCCCGCGTCCGAGCTCAAGGTCGAAAAGACCTGGCGCACCATCGGTATGCGCGGCACCGGCAGCGATACCTTGGTCGCTCACGACCTGTATGTGCCCGAATACCGGACCCTGGCCTTCGAACGCCTGGGGCATTGCGCACCGTCGTCTCAGCTGGAAACCATGCACCGGATGCCTTTCACGGCTCTTGGCACGCTGACGATGTTGGGGCCGCTGCTTGGGATGGCGAAGGGGGCGTTGGATTTCGTCGCGGCTCGGGCATCGAGCAAGCCGTTGTCGAACACGCTCTATCCTCGGCAAAGCGACTCCGCGGGCCTGCAGATCCAGCTGGCTCAGGCAGCGCTGATGATCCGGACCGCGCGGATGCACGCCTACGAGATGGCCGCGGCGTTGGACACCGCCGCCGCAAGGGACCTCGCCGTCGACTACCCCGGCCGGGCCGAGATCAGGGCGCGCATCGGTTACGCAGCCCAGCAGGTCGTCGACGCTCTGACCATTCTGGTGAGCGTTCACGGCGCCGGCAGCTTCGCGGAATCCACTGTGCTGCAGCAGTATTGGCGTGATGCCAATATGCTGGCCCGCCACGCCGGGTTGCAGCCCACCGTGGGCTACGAGATCTACGGCAAGACACTGGTCGGTGTCAACGAACGGATCAGCCCGACCATCTGAATCGACCGAGCAGCTCTGCTGACCGTCAGATCTGTTGCACCGTCGGTCGGATCACCACTTCGTTCACCGACACGGCCGCGGGCTGTTCGACCGCGTAGGCGATGGCGTTCGCGACGGCGGCCGGCGGGATGGCGTTGGCGTAGATGTCTCGCAGCCGCTCTCGCTCGGTTCCGGTGGTCTTGGTTTCCATTCCGGTGGCCACCGCGCCCGGCATCACCGTGGTCACCCGCACGCCGTGGTGCGCGAGTTCGGCGCGAAGGCCTTCGCTAAACGCCCGCACGGCGAACTTGGACGCCGAATGCACGGCGCCCCCCGCCATCACTTTCAGCCCGTGGATCGAGCCCAGCGTGACGATGTGACCGGACCGTTGAGCCAGCAGCACCGGCAGCGCCGCGGCGATGCTCCACAGCGTGCCCTTGAGATTCAGGTCGATGGAGTGATCCCACTCGTCGGTGTTGAGCTCGGTGAGGGGCCGCATGTACATCACTCCGGCAGCGTTGATCATGACGTCCAGGCGGCCGAATTCTTCGACGACCGTGTCGATCAGCGCGGCCACTTCGGGGCGCTTACGTACGTCGACCTCGTACCCTCGGACCAGGGCGCCGGCGGAAGCCAAGGAGGCCACCACCGAGTTGAGCCGCGCAGCGTCGATGTCCGCCAAGATGATGCGGGCACCGCGCGCTGCCATGACTTTCGCGGTGGCGCAACCGATTCCACCGGCGCCGCCGACGATCAGGACCACCCGGTCAGTCATGCCAGGCCGATCGCCGCGGCGATGGGCGTCTCGCCGGTTGGCGGGTGTCGGAACCCTCGGCGGGCGCGCGTGTCCGACGTGCTGTTGATGATGTCACCCCGCGATCCTGCGCGATGACGCCCGCGGCGGCCAGGATCAGACGAGGCAGATGTCGATCGGATCCGGACACGCGCCGGAACGACCGCCCGGGCGCGGTGGGCTGGAAAGCGCCTACTCCGGGCGCGGTGCGCCGAGGCGGAACACCCGCCAGCCCGCCTGCGTCCACCGGGCGGCGTCCAGGCAGTTGCGCCCGTCAACGACGATGCGGGCCCGCACCCGGTCGGCCAAGACGTCGGGGTCGAGGTCGACGAATTGCCGCCACTCGGTCAGGACCAGGACCGCGTCCGCGCGGTCGCAGGCCTCCTCGACCGACGCCGCGTAATTCAGGGTCGGGAACACCCGTTGCGCGTTGTCCAGCGCCTTCGGGTCGTAGACGTTGACCGCGGCGCCGTTGAGCTGCAGCTGGCCGGCCACGTTGAGGGCGGGTGAGTCGCGGACGTCGTCGGATTCGGGCTTGAACGCCGCGCCGAGCACGGCGATGTTGGCGCCCAGCAACGAACCGCCGCACGCCGTCGTGGCGAGCTCGACCATCCGGCTGCGCCGGCGCATGTTGATGCTGTCCACCTCGCGCAGGAAGGTCAGCGCCTGGTCGGCCCCGAGCTCGCCGGCGCGCGCCATGAACGCGCGGATGTCCTTCGGCAGGCAGCCGCCGCCGAATCCCAAACCGGCGTTGAGGAATTGGCGTCCGATGCGCGGGTCATAGCCGAGCGCATCGGCCAGCAGGCCGACGTCGGCGCCGGCGGCTTCGCACACCTCGGAGATGGCGTTGATGAACGAGATCTTGGTCGCCAGAAAGGCGTTGGCGGAGACCTTGACCAGCTCGGCGGTCTGCAGGTCGGTCACCAGGAAAGGCACCCCGTCGGCGAGCAGCTGCGCGTAGAGCTCCCGCACCGCGGCCTCGGCCCGCAGCGAATCCTGTTGCACGCCAAGCACAATGCGGTCGGGATGCAGCGTGTCGTGCACGGCGTAGCCCTCGCGCAGAAACTCCGGGTTCCAGGCGATCTCGACGTCGACCCCGCGCGGGGCCAGTGCGGCCGCCCGGTGCTGCAGCTCGGCCGCCGTGCCCACCGGCACGGTCGACTTGCCTACCAGCACCGCCGGCCTGCTCAGCCGCGGCACCAGCGCGTCGACCACGGCGTACACGTGGCTCAGGTCGGCGCCGTACTCACCCTTCTTCTGCGGCGTCCCGACACCCAGGAAGTGCACGTCGGCGAAGTCGGCCGCCACCTCGTAGTCGGTGGTGAAACGCAACCGACCCGCCGCGAGGTTCTCGGTCAGCAGCTTGCGCAGCCCGGGCTCGTAAAAGGGGATGTCACCCCCGGCGAGCTTGGCGACCTTGCCAGGATCGATGTCGACCCCGATGACCTCGTGACCCAGCTCCGCCATCCCGACGGCGTGCGTGGCGCCCAGATAACCGGTGCCAAAGACGGTGCAACGCATAGCACCAATTTAGGTCTCCGGCGTGAGCTGACCGCTTCGCGCGGTTGAGCGGGAGGCGAACTACAGATGACAGATGGCTCGCGGCAGGCTAACGCCGGCCGAACCCGCCGTGACCGCCGCCGAAGCCGCCGTGACCGCCGCCACCCGGGAAGCCGGGGAAACCGCCGCCGCCATGCGGCTCCGGTCCGAAGCCACCACCGCCGGGCGGCCCGTATCCGCCGCCGCCATGCGGCCCGGGGCCGTATCCACCGCCGGGCGGACCGAAGCCGGGGCCACCGATGCCCGGGATTCCGCCGATGCCGGGGATCGGCAGCGGAATCGGCACGGGCACGGGCGCCACCGGGGGCGGTGCGGGCGCCGGCGCCACCGGCGCGGGGACCGGCGCCGCCGGGACGGGGATGGGCGCGGGAGCCGGCGCCTCGGGCACCGGAACGGGTGCCGGCGCTTCCGGTGCGGGAGCGGGCGCGGGAGCCGGAGCCTCGGGCGCCGGAGCCGGGGCCGCCTCGGGAGCGGGCGCGGGGGCTGCCGTGCGGCTCCGGTCCGAAGCCACCACCGCCGGGCGCATCGACGAAGCCGTCGCCGTGGTCGACGCGCTGGTCGGTGACCTGATGAAAACCAGTGGCATCCCG
>NZ_LZKC01000247.1:0-1670 GCF_001672685.1 Mycobacterium sp. E2462 | reverse complement strand
CCGGCGCCGCTGACCTGCGGTCTAACGTGGGCCGATGCCGACGCAGGCGAGCGCAGGGCTGCAGCTCAGCGCGCACCGCTTCTGGCTGCGCCGCCTGGAATGCGCGCTGCTGGGTGAGGCCGCCGGGCGCGCGCGGGCGCGCTTCACGGCGCTGGCGGTGGGCGCCGCCCTGACCGCGATGGCCGTGGCCGGGTGCGCGCTGCTGGGGTGGCTGCGCCCGCAGGTCACGCTGGACCGGGCGCGGCTGGTGCTGGACCGCAACTCCGGCGCGCTGTTCGTCCGCGTGGACGACACCTGGCATCCGGTGCTCAACCTCGCCTCCGCCCGGTTGATCGCGGGGGCGCCGGTCGACCCCCAACCGGTGCGCCCATCCGATCTCGCTCGCGCCAAGCTCGGTGCGCCGCTGGGCATTCCGGGTGCGCCGCAATACCTCGGGGCGCCGCTGGCGGCGGCCGACTTGGTGTGGTCGGTGTGCGACGGCGACGGCGCCACCACGGTCGTCGTCGGCCGGCCGGCCGAGCACAGCGTGCGCCGCCTCCCCGCCGGGCAGGCCATCCTGGCGGCACCGGCGCCGGGCTCGCCGGCGTACCTCCTCTACGACGGCCGGCGGGCCGTTGTAAACCTCGACGACGCCGCGGTGGTGCGGGCGCTGCGACTGGAAGGCCGCGTCCCGCGCCGGGTCTCGCAGTCGCTGCTCGATGCCGTCCCGGAGGCGCCGCCCATCGCCGCCCCGCGGGTTCCCGGCGCGGGGGGCCGGGCGCCGGGGCTGCCGGGGTTCACCGTCGGCGCCGTGCTGCGCGTCGGCCGGGCCGACGGCGACGAGTTCTACGTCACGCTGCCCACCGGGCTGCAGCGCATCGGCCGGGTGGCCGCCGACCGGCAGCGCGTGGCCGACGGGGGCGGCGGCGCCAGCCCCACGACGGTGGCCCCCGACGCCATCCGCGCCGCCCCCGTGGCCACCGCGCTGCCGGTCGGCGGCTTCCCGGAGCGGGCGCCGGCCCTGGCCGACGGCGACACAGCCTGCGTCACCCGCGAGGGGCCCGACGGGTCGGGGGTGGCGTTGCTGGCCGGCGCCGGGGCGCCGGTGCCCCCCGGTCGCTCGGCGCTGACCCTCGCCCAGGCCGACGGCGCCGGCCCCGCGCTGGACGCCGTGTACCTGCCGCCCGGCCGCACCGCCTACGTCCGCGGCGTCCCGGGTGGCGGCACCCGATACCTGGTCACCGACACCGGGGTTCGGTTCGCGGTCCCCGACGACGACGCCGCGGGCGCCCTCGGCCTGCCCGCGACGGGCGCGGCGCCGTGGCCGGTGTTGACGGTGCTGCCGCTCGGACCGCAGCTGAGCAGGCGGGGCGCGTCAGTCGCCCGCGACACCGTCACCGCGCCGCCGTAGCCGGGCGCCCGCCAGCAACACGACCACCAGGGCGGTGAGACAGATCGCGGCCCCGGTCACCGCGCGGACGTCGGCGCGCGGCGTCGGCGGCCGGGGCGGTGCGGGCGGGGCGAGCGGCACGGGCGCGGCGGTGGTGGCGGGGTCGGCCGGCGGCGGGGCGCCGGTGCTCACCGCGGCCAGCGGGTCGACGACGCCGTTTCCGACCAGCGCGTTCCAGCCGCCGGCCGGGTGATGCGCCGTCGACTCGAGGCGCCGCATCACCTGGCGGGCGGTCAGCGCC
>NZ_LZKC01000246.1:0-18832 GCF_001672685.1 Mycobacterium sp. E2462 | reverse complement strand
CGCGTGCGCGGTCTCGGCTGCGCGTCATCCCCCGGCCAGGCGATATAAGTCCCGATTCTATCGCCACCGACCGCGGCCGCTTCGCAGCCTGCGCCGCGATCACGCCCCGCGCCACCGCCTGATAACAGAGCGATTGCTCTGTTATGGTGTCCGCATGCCTCGACCGCGTGTCCACGACCTGGACAGCGTGCTCGACGCCGTCGAAGAGCTCGCGGTGCGCGCGGGGCCGGCCGCGGTGTCTATCCGTGCGATCAGCGCCGCGGTCGGTATCTCCAACGGCGCGGTGTATCACGCCTTCGCCTCCCGCGCCGGCCTGATGGCACACGCGTGGCTGCGCGCGGGCCGACGGTTCCTGGCGGTGCAGAGCGCCCTGGTCGATGAGGTGCCCGAGGGTCAGGACGCGGCCGACGCTGTCGTGGCCGCCGCGGACGCCCCGGTCGTATTTGCCGGTCGCTACGCGACCTCGGCCAGGTTGGTGTTCACCGTCCGGCGTGCCGACGTGCTCGCCGATGACATCCCCAGCGACGTCGCGGCGCAGCTTCGCGATCTGGACAGCCAGCTCGTCGACCTGATGGTGCGACTGGCGAGGCGGTTGTGGGACCGCAAGGACAGGGCCGCCGTCGACGTCATCACCAGTTGCATCGTCGATCTGCCGACCGCGCTGCTGCTGAGCCGCGACGCGGTCGAAGACCCGACGCGCCGCGCTCAACTGCGCGCCGCGGTGCGCGCTGTGCTGGCGGTGGGGCCGCCGCCGCGAATAGCTCGACCGTCCGACCACACCGCAAGGGAGACCGCATGACGCTGCACATCGACTACCACGACAAGATTGCTGTGCTACACCTGGGGCCAGACGAAAACCGTTTCAGCCCAGCATTTCTCGACGATCTCGACGCCGCGTTGGATCAGGTCGTCGCCGACGGTGCCCAGGGTCTGGTGACGACCGCCGGTGGCAAGTTCTACTCCAACGGCTTGGACCTGGACTGGTTGGGCGCCCACAGTGACCGGGGGCGTTGGTACATCGGCCGCGTCCATCAGCTCCTGGCGCGGGTGCTGACGCTGCCCGTCCCCACGGCCGCCGCCGTAGTGGGTCATGCCTTCGGCGCCGGCGCGATGCTGGCCCTGGCCCACGACTTCCGGGTGATGCGCGCGGACCGCGGTTACTTCTGCCTGCCCGAGGTCGACATCCGCATTCCCTTCAATCCGGGGATGGCGGCGCTCATCCAGGCGAAGCTGACCCCGCAGGCGGCGGTGGCGGCGATGACGACCGGGCGGCGCTTCGGTGGCCCCGACGCGCAGCGGTTCGGCATCGTCGACGCGACCGCCGACGAAGGCGCGCTGCCAGGGGCGGCGATCGACGTGTTGCGCCCGCTGGGAGCCAAGGATCCGGGCACGCTGGGTGTCATCAAGGACACGATGTTCGGCCGGGCCGCCCAGGCGTTGCTCGACGACCAGGAGGTGTCCACCGCCGGTCAATAGACGTCGCGCACGTATCGGTGATTGCGGATGAGGTCGTCGACGTACGCGTCGGCGGCGGCCGCGGACCGTGCGCCGAATCGGGCTACCAGGGCGCGCACGGTGGTGTCGACATCTTTGGCCATCCGCTCGGCGTCTCCGCACACGTAGAGGTGGGCACCGCTGCGCAGCCAGTCGAAGACGTCGGGGCCGTTGTCCCAGAGCCGCTGTTGCACATACGTTTTCGGCGCCGCATCGGTGGCGTCGCGGGAGAATGCGAGGTCGAGGCGGGTCAGCGCGCCGAATTCCAGAAAGCCACGGAGTTCCTCGGCGTAATGAAAGTCGGTGGCCTGGCGTCGTTCCCCGAAGAAGAGCCACGCGCGGCCCGGAGCCCGGGCCGCCTGTCGCTGTTGAAGGAATCCGCGAAACGGCGCGATGCCGGTGCCCGGACCCACCATGATGATCGGTACGTCGGGTGCGGGCAGTCGGAATTGGTGGTTGGGCCGCAATTGCACCCGCACCGTCTCCCCGCGATCGGCCAGGAAGGTCGACGCCACGCCACCGTAGCGGCGATTGCGCGCGGCGTAGCGCACCGTCGCGACCGTCAGGTGCACCCGGTTCGGGTGGACCAGCGGGCTCGACGAGATGGAATAGTCGCGCGCCTGCAAGGGGCGCAGCGTGTCGACCACCTCGTCGACGGTCAGGCCGCTCAGCCGGACCACGTCGAGGACGTCCATGCCGTACCAGCGCGAGCCCGGGCCGGCGGTGTCGTCCGAAAGCCCTATCAGGGCGGCCGACGCCGCCAGCAACGCCCGCGACGGCGTGCGGATCTCCAGGTGCTCCGTCAGCAAGACACCGAGGGGTTCGTCGTAGCCGGCCGGCACGTACTCGGGCGCGACGCCGAGTTCCGCCAGGATCGCGCCCACCAGCACGGGATCGTTCGTCGCGTGCACCGCGAGCGAATCGCCGGCGCGGTAGGGGAACGCGGTGTCGCCGAACTCGAGTTCGTAGTGGCGGACCTCCTTGTCGGAGCCGGGCGCGCTGAGTAGCCGGTTGACGACGACGCGGGCCTCGATGATGTCGGCGGGCTTGTGCGCCGCGTCCCCCGGCGCCCGGGTCGCCACGGTCGCCGGCGAGGACGTGGCCGAGCTCCCGTTGCGCGCGCAGGCCAACAACTCGACCAGGTCCGCCGTCCACGACTCGGCGGCCTGCCGGTAGGGGCCGTCGACGTCGACACGGTCGAGCAACCTTGTGGCCCCGAGCTCCGCGAGGCGTTCATCGAGCAGCCGGCCCGCGTTGCAGAACAGGTCGTACCCGCTGTCGCCGAGGGCGAGGACGGCGAACTTCAGCGGTGTCAGCGCGGCCACCGTGTCGGCGCTGAGCGCCTGCCAGAACAGTGCGGCGTTATCGGGAAACTCGCCCTCGCCGAACGTCGAGGTGACCGCGACGAAGTGGGTCGCCGAACGCAGCTGACCGAGCTCGACCTGGTTGAGCTCGATGGCTCGGGCCTCGATCCCGAGCGCCTTCTCGAGGGCTTCGGCGACGGACATGGCGGCGTCCTCGGCGTTACCCATGTCGGTTCCGTAACCCACGATCACACAGAAGTGGGATCGGGCCGTCATGCGTCACTCCCCTCGGTTCACCTGACCGCGCGGTTCAACGGCGCGGTCTGCGCGAGGCCTGGCCCCACCCCAGGCCGCTGCGCTAGGTTAGCCTAACCTAAGTAGAGGAGGCGGAGTGGTGACCCTGGCGATCGAAGATCCGTTGATCTCCCGAATGGAAGTCCGGCGGATGCTGCCGGTTCACGAGTCCTGCCGTCGCCTGCGCGACCTGGCCCCGCGCTACCCCCGGGTCTACGGTGTCGCCGTGTTGGCCGACGTCAATCCCTCTCGGTGGTGGCCGGTCGACTCCCGGCGCACGACGGAACTGCTTCCCGCGATGTTCGAGACGGCCACGCGGGATATGGGCTGGCGCGCGGCCGCACGCCAACTGGCGGCGACCCTGACCCACGACATTCTCGGGCGGATGCTGCCGCTGGTCCTGTTGGAGGGTCGGGCGTGGGACGTCGGCCTGGAAAACCTGTGGATGCACGTTGATAAGGACAGCGCGATCGACTGGATCGCCATCGTCGATCCGACGCTGCGGGTGTTGCCGGACGACCCCTGCCTGCTGAATCTGTGCAGTGCGGCCCAGGGCCGCGGCACGCCACGCGAGGCGATCGTGGTGTTGCCCGGCGAGCTGGCGCTGACGACGTGGGTCGCGCATCGCTGCCACCGCAGCCTGACGCCGCTGTTCGCGGCCCTCAACGCCGTCAGCGACCGGGCGTTGCCGGTCGCCACGATGTGGCACACGGTCGCGTCGGCCATCGTCGGGGTAGCGGCGCAACTCTCCGACGCCGGAGGCGACGCGGTCGCGCGTCGAAGCCAAGCGATTCTGGATGCGATGGCCGGCTTCGGGCTGCCGGTACGCCGCGTGCGACGGTGCTGACGGAGCGGGCAATGCGCAGACCCCGCCGAGGCGATACATGGCCAAAGCGCCTGCCGAGCAGGGCATTACGGGCGCACCCGATCGGCACCGCGGCCAGCAACCAGCGGAATATCTGTCAACAGCCCGACGTTGCACGCGAACGACGCGGGCGGCCGAAACGGCAGTGGTGCACCGGCGGCGGTAAACTGCGAAGTCCCGAATGGCGCGAAAGGCGTTGTCATGTATTCGAAGGTGTTCGCGCGTGGGGCCGCCTAGTCGCACTGGATCCGAGGGCCTGGCGCCCGGCCGGCGCACCGTTCCATGGTGATCAAGGAGCAAGACCGCGCCGACGGCACCCAGCCGTCCACCTGGGCCCCGTTGCGCAATCGGGTCTTTCGTGCACTGTTCATCGCCCAGTTCGTATCCAACATCGGTACTTGGATGCAAAGTGTGGCGGCCCAGTGGTTCTTGGTGGAGACGCACAGCAGCGACGTGGTCGTAGCCCTCGTTCAGACCGCGAGCCTCGGACCGACGCTGCTGCTGGGCCTGTTCGCAGGGGTGCTCGCCGACCTGTTCGACCAGCGCCGGCTCCTCATGGCGCTGCAGTCCTACGCCGTGCTGGTGGCGCTGGCGCTGGCCGTGGTGACGTACTTGGGGCGACTGGGCCCGGCGTCGTTGCTCACGTTCACCGTGGCGATCGGCTGCGCCTCCGCGCTCACCGCACCGGCCTGGCAGGCGATCCAACCCGAGGTGGTCGTTCGCGACCAGATACCGGCCGCCGCAACGCTCGCCAGCGTCTCGGTGAACGCGGCCCGCGCGCTCGGGCCCGCAGTCGGCGGCGCCGTCGTCGCCGTGGTGGGTCCCGCCGCGGTGTTCGCGATGAACGCCGTGTCGTTCGCGGGCATCATCGTCGCCCTGACGACCTGGCAGCGACCCAAGCAGCTCGCTCCGGTGGAGCGCGAGCACCTCAGCCAGGCCATCGTCACGGGCCTGCAGTACGTGCGCAACGGACCCATCTTCCGCAGGATTCTGCTGCGGGCGGCGCTCTTCTTGTTCCCCGCGTCGGCGCTGTTGGCGCTCCTGCCGGTAGCCGCCGCACACCGGTGGCAACTGGGTGCGGGCGGATACGGTATCGCCCTGGGCGCCATCGGGTTTGGCGCCGTCCTCGCAGTGACCGTCGCCGCGCCTTTGCACCGCCGGCTGTCGGACAACGCGCTGCTGGCCGCGTGCGCCGCCGTCTACGCGCTGGCGCCCCTGGCCGTGGTCTGGTTGCCGTTCGCGGCGGCGGCACCCTTCCTGGTGTTGTCGGGGATGGCGTGGCTGATGACGCTGACCACGCTGAACGCGGCCGCCCAGTTGTCGTTACCGCGCTGGGTCCGGGCCCGCGCGCTATCGATGTACCTTCTGGTCTTCACCGGATCGCAGGCGATCGGTTCCTACGCCTGGGGGCTCGTTGCCACCCGCGAGGGCCTCGACGTCGCGATGGTGTGCTCGGCCGTGCTGCTGGGTGTGGTCGCCCTGAGCGTGGGGCCACTGCCACTTCGGCCCGCCACCGGAAAGTTGAACGTCGACGTCTCCACGACCTGGCCCATCCCGAGGCTGGTCTTCGAACCCTGTCCGCACGACGGGCCGGTGATGGTGACCGTGCGCTATCAGGTGCTCGCCGAGAACCTCAAAGACTTCGTCCAGGCGATGAGCGCGGTCCGCAGATCGCGGTTGCGCACCGGCGGCCACAGTTGGCGGCTGTATCAGAGCGCCGGCAAACCGAACACCTTCATCGAAAAATTCACGGTGGCGTCGTGGAGCGAGTTCGAGCGCCAGCGCACGGAGCGGTGGCTGGCCTACGACTCCAAGGGCGTCGCGAAGGCCATCGGTTACACGGTCGACCACAAACGCCGCCACGAGTACTACCTCGCGATGCGGGTGCCTCGCTGACGCCGCGTCCTGGCAAACGGGTGCCGCTGACCGTCGCGGTGCACGGCGACGGGACGGCGTCCGCCCCTGCGCTCGCCTTGCCGCGCAGGCGATTTCACCGCGCGGTTACCTCGAGGCAAGCTGGCGTTGGCTTTCGGCGCCGTTCGCAGGCGCGGGGCGTCGCGCCCTGGACGTTTGGTGCGTTGTGTTGCCCGAACCGGCGCGCTCATCGCCACGTCGATTTTCATCCGCAACCAGGCCGCGGCCCGCTTGGACGGTGGACGCCTGCGCACGGCCGCAACCGCTGCCTTCCCCATGCCGCCATCCTTGCAGTGCCGCACCGCTGCGTCCGCAGCGGCCGCCGTTGCCCGCGAATCGCGCGAATAGGCTGAGTGTTTGGCGCGGTCAGCCCACGGCCTGGTCGCCGACCACCGCGAGCAGGCGCAGATCCTCGAGCGCCGACGAGCCCGCGGGCGGGGTCAAGACCACGAACTGTTGGCCGTCCGTCGTCGCCAGCACCTCACAGTCCAGCGCGATGGGTCCGATGCGAGTCAGGAATGTCTTGCGCTGCATCCGCCGGGTCGCGACCTCATGGCGCGCCCACAGCTCGGCGAATTCGGCACTGCGCTCCAACAGGCCCTCGACGAGCTCGCACATGTCGGCGTCGGCGCGGCGGCGCGCCCACGCGGCGCGCAGGTCGGCCACGACGGTGCGGCTGTGCTCCCGGTGGCTCTCGGCCGGCGTCATCTCGCGGGCCCGCGGATCGGTGAACCATCGCCAAGTCATGCTGGCCTCCAGTCCCCGTCCACCGGCGGCCATATCGCCGAGAAGCAACCGGGCTAAGTCGTTGTGCGCCAACATGATCCCGGTGTCCGAGCACACGAAAGCGGCGGCGTCGCGCATCCGGTCCAACACGAACAACAGCGCCGGGCGCACCCGCGCGCAGCGCCCGCCGCGGTCGGGCACCGCGTGACCGGCCAGTCGGTAGAGGTGGTCCGTCTCGTCGTCGGTCAAGCGCAATGCACGCGCCAGCGCCGCCAACATCTGCGGCGATGGCTGCGCGCTGCGCGCCTGCTCCAACCTGCCGTAGTAGTCCGCCGACATCCCCGTCAGATGCGCGACCTCCTCGCGCCGCAGACCGACCGCGCGACGTCGGAACCCGGCGGGCAACCCCACATCCGCGGGAACCAGTGATTCGCGCCGGCGGCGCAGGAACTGCGCCAAGGCTTCACGATCCATCCGATCATTGTGGCCCAGTCGCGCCGGCTCAGACAGGGACTGCGAATCCCTGGCTCGACACGACGTGGCACCGGCACCGATCGCCTTGACAGACTGGCTGGCATGCAAACGAAATCCTTGGGCGCCCTGACCACGTCCGCGGTGGGCCTGGGTTGCATGGCGATGTCCGGTGCGTACGGCGAGTCGGACCGCACCGAGAGCATCGCCACCCTGCGCGCCGCCCTCGACGCCGGCATCACGTTGGTGGACACCGGCGACTTCTACGGCATGGGCCACAACGAGTTGTTGATCGCCGAGGCCCTGCGCGGGCGGCCGCGCGAGTCGTATCAACTGAGCGTCAAGTTCGGTGGTCTGCTCGGCCCCGACGGGTCGTGGGTGGGCTTCGACGCCAGGCCGGCCGCCGTCAAATCGGCCGCGGCGTATTCGTTGCAGCGCCTCGGCACCGATTACCTCGACGTCTACCGACCGGCCCGGCTGGATCCCGCGGTGCCGATCGAGGACACCGTCGGGGCCATCGGCGAGCTGGTGGACGCGGGTTACGTGCGCCACATCGGCCTGTCCGAGGTGGGATCGGAGACCATTCGCCGCGCGGCCGCGATCCGGCCGATCAGCGACCTGCAGATCGAGTACTCACTGGTGAGCCGTGGCGTCGAGCGTGACATCCTGGGCACCTGCCGCGACCTCGGGATCGGGGTGACCGCATACGGCGTGCTGTCGCGCGGCCTGCTCGGGGGCCACTGGGCGAGATCGGCTGCGGCAGAAAGGGATTCCCGCTCGCTGTATCCGCGGTTCTCCGGGGAGAACCTGGACCACAATCTCTCCCTGGTCGAGACGCTGCGAGGTGTCGCCGACCAATTGGGCGTGTCGGTGGCGCAGGCGGCGATCGCGTGGGTGGCCTCCCGCGGGACCGACGTCGTCCCGCTCATCGGCGCGCGAACGCGCACCCGCTTACAGGAGGCGCTCGGCGCGGTCGCGGTCACGCTGTCCGACGAGCAGCTGACGCGTATCGAGGCAGCGGTCCCCGATGGTGAGGTGGCCGGTGACCGCTACACCGCCGAGCACATGGCCGCGCTCGATTCCGAGCGTTAGCCTCGGTACTGGTCCACCAGCGCGGCGAGCTCGTCGAGCACCCGCAGCGACTCGTCGAGGGGCTTGGTCGGCAACAGCAGCGCCAGCTGGTCGAAGCCCAGCTCTTCGGCGGCCCGCCAGTAATCGAGGTCCTTCGGCGTGCCGAACATCGCCAGCGGAACGTCGTAATCGGCCTTCTCGCGCAACTGGTTGGTGCGCTGGGTGAGTTGCTCCAGCGGCAGCGGGTTGGAGATCCAACCGGCTCGGTGCCGAACGACACGCTTGACCGTGGCGTCGGAGTTGCCGCCGATGAAGATCGGCGGATGTGGCTTGCGCACGGGCTTCGGCCGGCTGTAGGACGCGTCGAAGTTGACGTACTTGCCGTGATATTCGGCGGGTTCGGTGGTCCACAACGCGCGAATGGCCTCGATGCGCTCGTCGAGCAGCGCGCCGCGCGTCTTGGGGTCGGTGCCGTGGTTGCGCAGCTCCTCGATGTTCCAGCCTGCGCCGACACCGAAGACGAAGCGGCCGCCCGAGATCAGGTCGATGCTGGCGGTCTCTTTCGCGGTGATGATGGGATCCCGCTCGATGAGCAGCGCGATGCCGGTGAACAGCTCGATCGCGGACGTCACGGCCGCCGCGGCGGCGAGCGTGACGAACGGGTCCAGCGTGCGGTAGTAGATGCCGGGCAGGTCACCGCCCTGCGGATACGGCGATTCCCGGCTGGCGGGGATGTGCGTGTGCTCGGCGATCACCAGCGACGCGAAGCCGCGCTCCTCGATGGCCCGGGCCAGCGACACCGTGTCGATGGTGTCGTCGTTGACGAACGTGGAGATCCCGAACTTCATCGCCTGCCCCTGTCTGTCGCCTACCCGTGCCCAAACCGTCCTCAACGACCGGTTATTCCCCCACGGCGGGAGCCGTAACATTTTCCGGCCCTCGGGATCGAAACACCGGCCGGCGGCCGTCCGCGGGGGAGGACGCGCGACGTAGTGTCGGCGCATGGTCGACACGAAGTGCAGCCATTTGCAGGCGGAGATCGATCGCCTGGCCGCGGCGCTGCATGTGCCACGCATCGAAGTGGGGGCGATTCGCAGAGACGACGACTACAACGTGTTCGTCGATTCCGACGGCCGGTACCACTTCGCCTATTGGGAACGCGGTCGGCCTAATCTGGACCTCGTCGGCGAGTTGGACGACGTTCTCTACTGGTTCGCCGAGACCTTCTCGTCGATCGTCGCGAGCGGCTACGCGTCGCGGGCCCGCGGCGACGGCCGTGATCGCCGGGAATTGCGGTGGGCTCACCAATATCAGTTGCTTTATCGGCTCGATCCCGCCTGGGCCGGACGCTGTGTCCGCGAACTGTCGGAGAAGCTGCGCGGCTGGGGCATGCCGGAGGCCGTGCAGCTGTTGCCCGATGTGCCCGAGCGTGGCTGACGATTGCTACTAGACTGCCCGCCAACCGATTTCAGTGCGGTCCGCCGCGGATTCTGAAATCGCTGCTGTCGTCCACGCGGTCGATTGCGCCGGCGAACGATTCCGGGGTCAGGGTGGCGTCGTCGATCCCGGCGGTCTCACCGAGAAACACCCGGCTGACGTGCTGGCCGCCGACGCGGTAGATGTGCGCGGTTCGGGTGCACGACTCGTGCGCCAGGTACACGACGATGGGTGTCACCTGTTCGGGCGCAGCATCTTTCACGAGATCCGGCATGGTGTGCTCGGTCATCCGGGTGCGCGCGGACTTCTCGCCGAATTACGTGCGACTGCTGGAACATGGGGACGCCCGGGACGTCGGGGACACGATGGCGGCGGGCAGTGAAGAGGCGATCTTCCGGCGGCTGTGTCGCTACCGCGACGCGGGCGTCACCGATCTTGCCGCCCGCATCGTTTCGTTAGGTGAGGACGCCGCCGCGCGCAGCGCGTCGCGGCGCCGCACGCAGGAGTTCTTGGCGTCGTTGGCGCTGTGAGCCCGAGCGCGCTGTGGCGCAACAGGATCAGGGAGCGATCGAATACCGCGGCGCCGCCCCCGCCGGCCCGGTGAGCAAGGTCGCGAGGTCGTGCAGCGGTCGCGGGGCGGCCACCAACTCCGCCCAGGGGAAGCGGTCGCGGGTCTGGCGCAAAAAGTTCAGGGCCGCGCTCAGGTGCCGCGGCTCATAGTTGTGCACGCCGAGGATGGACAGTTGTCGGCGGACGACCGCCTCGGGGTCGAGGGCGACCGGGAGGCCGGGGGCGACCGAGCCGGCGAGCACCGCCACGCCCTGGACGTCGAGCGCGGCCAGCCCGTCCTGGATCGCCGCGGACGACCCGGACAGGTCGAGCAGCACGTCGCACGTTCCCGCGTCCGCCGCGCTTTCGAGCGCCCCGGTGGCGCCGAATCGGCGCGCCAGTCGCCGCCTCTCGGGGCTCGGGTCGACCGTGACGATCGACGTGGCGCCGGACCAGGCCGCGGCCGCGGCCGCGGTGATCCCCAGCATGCCGGCCCCGATGACCACGACGCGGCGACCCGACAGCGGTCCCGCGCGTTCGACGACCCCCATGACGGTGGCCGTCGCACACGCCGCCGGCGCCGCCACCGCGTCGGGGAGGCCGTCGTCGACGATGGCGATGGGCAGCCCGCTCGGCAACACCGCGTGTTCGGCGTAACCGCCGGACAGTCCCCAGCCGGATTCCAACGATTCGTGGCCGGCCTTGCGGACGGTCCGGCATTTCGCCGTGATGCCGGCGCGGCAGCGGTCGCATGTCCCGCACGGCAGGGTGACCGACCAGATCACGCGCTGCCCCACGCGCAGCGGCCGGCCGTCCACCGCACGAGCCGAATCGTCGCCCAGCGCAATGACATCGCCGACCGTCTCGTGCCCGAGGATCGACGGGCAGGGCTGCGTGCGTCGCCCGCTCACCGTGTGACGGTCGCTGCCGCACACGGTGGCAAGGCGCACTCGCACCAAGACATCGCCGGGCTCCAGGCGGGGGAGCGGAATCGACTCGACGGCGATGTCGCTGCCGCCGCGCCAGACCGCCGCCTTGGTCCGCGTCATGCCCGGCTGCTGACGACGCTGCGCAATCCCAACCATGCCGGCAGCTCGGCGACGCTTGGCAGCAGGTGGGTGTGGCGGTGGGCGCCGAGTTCGGCCGCGTCGCCGGCACCGGACAGCACGCCGACGACGAAGGCGGCACCCGAGTTGGTACCGGCCTGTAGGTCGCGTGGCGTGTCCCCGGCAACCAGTACCCGGGCGACGTCGGTGACGCCCACGGACTCCATGGCCCGGAAGATCATGAACGGCGCCGGGCGACCGCTCGGCACGTCGCTCCCACACACGACCGCGTCGACCGTCGAGTCGCCCTCCCAGCCGAGCTCGCGCAACAACGAGGCCACGATGTCACGATCGAAGCCCGTTGTGAGAGCGACCTTTACGCCTGCGGCCCGCAACGTGGCCAGCGCGTCCGTGACGCCCGGCAGCGGCCTGGGCGGGGTGGTGGCGTACGCGGCCGTCAGCCGCTTGCGGAAATCGGCCACCACGGCAGCCAGCTCGTCGGTGCCGGGCGGCGTGCCGTCACGCATGGTCAGCAGCGCCCGTAACGCCTCGTGCTTGGCCGCCCCGTGCCAGCGGGCGATGTCGGCGTCTGTCGCCGGCGCGCCGTGCGCGGCCGCCGTCTCCGCGAGCACGCGATAGACCTGCAGGCCCTCGTCGATGGTGGTGCCGGCCATGTCGAACACGGCGAGATCGAGCGGGGTTGCGGTCACGGGCGGACCTCCGTTCCGGGTTTCGCGTTGCGGCTCAAGGCGCAACGCGCGTCGAGGGTGTTTTCGAGCGTGAAGCTGACGGTCGCGGGCAGATAGCGGTCGTCGTGGTATTCGATGACGTCGCCGTCGACGCTGCGCGTCGTGCGCTGCTGACGCAGCAGCGGCGCGCCCTCCGCCACCCCGAGGTGCGTCGCGTCGATCCGGTCGGCGGCCACGGCGTCGATCACGTGTGAGGCGGTGGCGAACCGCACACCCTGCGACAGCAGGTAGGCCCACAACGACCCTGAGTCGCAGTCGAAGTCGAACAACCGACGACCGACATGCTCGACGAACGTCGCGCGCTCCAGCATCGCCGGCTCGTCGTCGAGGTAGCGCAACCGCAACACTTGCACGACGGGCGCCCCCGCCTCGACACCCAACACGGTTGCGGCGTGCTCGTCGGCGGGCCGCAGGGCCAGTTCGAGGGTCCGTTGCCCGGGCGAGCGCCCGATGGAATGCGCCCAGGCCGAGTAGGACAACAGGGTGTCGAAGGGTTGGTGGGTCGCGGCCGTGCACACGACGGGCCGCTTGCCGCGACCGCCGGCGATCACGCCCTCGGCCCGCAACGTGGCCAGCGCCTGCCGCACCGGCCCGCGAGAGGCGCCCCACTGGGCACAGAGCTGAGATTCCGACGGCAGCGCCGCGCCGACCGGCAGGTCGCCGCCGCGGATCTGTTCTCGTAAGTTGTCGGCGATGATCTCATGCAACGCCAAGGTCATGAACCTGACTATACATGTTCAGGAATTAAGTGCAGAAGCGTTTGACCCGAATGACGCTCAGGTAAAGCAGAATTGAACATCAGCGGGTAAAACCCTCAGCCGTTGACAGGCGTCGCGCTCGTGATGAACGGTACTTATCATGACAAGTTCCTTATCGCGACGGGACGCTTCACCGGTCACGGCCGCGCACGTCGGGGTGACCAAGTCGATCGACGACGCCAAGCTCGACATCTTCCACTTCAAAGCGGCTGCAACCGCCGGTGCCGGCTTCTTCACCGACGCCTACGACCTCAACGTGATTGGCACGGTGACCTTACTCGCCACCCCACAATTCCATCTGACGAGCGGCCAGATCTCCATGCTGACGAGTTCGACACTGCTGGCGGTGGCGGTGGGGGCAATCGCCTTCGGCCGGCTCGGAGACATGCTCGGTCGACGGCGGGTGTACGGCTTCGAAGCCGTCCTGATGATCATCGGCGCGCTGGGCAGCGCGTTCGCCACCAATTTCACGGTGCTGCTCATCGCCCGGCTGATCCTGGGCGTGGGCATCGGCGGTGACTATCCCGCGAGCGGCGTCATCATGACCGAGTACGCCAACCGGCGTAATCGCGGCCAACTGGTGGGTCTGACCTTCATCTTCTATGTGCTCGGCCAGGTGGTCGCCTACCTGGTGAGCGTTCTCGTGCTCGCCATCGGGGTGCCCGATCACCTCGCCTGGCGGGTGATCCTGGGCATCGGTGTCCTGCCATCCCTGCTGGTGCTCTACCAACGCCGCCACATGCCCGAATCGCCACGCTGGACCGCCGAGCGCGGCGACGAGCAGCAGGCCCTGCGGGATTTCGAGGCCTTCGCCGGGGAGCGTGCCGGCGCCTTCACCGCCCCCCAAGTGCGGGGCGGACCCCCGGTCGCGCTGCGCGCCGCCCTCACCAACCGGAAGGTCCTGACGCTCCTGGCGGGCACCGCGGGCAGCTGGTTCTTTTTCAACGTGGCCGTCTACGGCAGCTACGTCAGCCAGCCACTGCTGATCAAGCACATCGCCCCGCACGGCACCCTGGTGGCCAACATCGCGCTCAACGCCGTGCTGGTCATCTGCTTCGGCCTCGGCGGCGCGATCGTCGGGCTGCTGGTCCTCGACCGGGTGCGGCGGCGCGTTCTGCAGGCCGCCGGCTTCGCGCTGTGCGCGTTGGCGATGTTGCTGCTGACCGTCGTGCCGATGATCAGCGCCTCCGTGGTGCCCTTCGCCGTCGTCTTCGGCTTATCCCTGTTCGGGGTGGCGTTCGGGCCGAACTACACCACGATGCTGCTCGCGGCGGAGTCCTACCCGACGGCGGTGCGCAGCACCTTCCATGGCCTGAGTTCGGCGATCGCCAAGGTGGGCGCCTTCCTCGGCGCCCTCGTCGTGCCGCTGCTCCTCGGCGGCGCCGGTCTGCGGGCGGTGACGCTGCTGGGCTTCTGCTGTTACACGGCGGCGATCGGCGCGACACTTCTGGTGCGGGAGCCCGGCGGCCGTGCGTTGGACGACGTCAGCGCGGACATCGACGTGACCGGCCGTCACGCGCCGGAAGCTATACGGCCGCAACCACTTTCGGCGTGACGGCGGCGGGGGAGGTAGCTTCGGTGGGTGTGACGATGGTGCGGGCCGGCGTGCTCGAGGTGGCCGTGGAACGACACGGGACGGCGGACGGGTGGCCGGTGGTGTTGCTGCACGGCTTCCCCTACGACCCGCGTTGCTACGACCGAGTGGCGCCAGTGCTCGCGGCTGCCGGCGCGGACGTGATCGTGCCGTACCTGCGCGGCTACGGGCGGACCCGGTTTCTGACGCCGGCGACCCCTCGGTCGGGCCAGCAGGCCGCGCTGGCGGCGGACCTACGGGACCTGATCGCCGCGTTGGACCTGGCGCCGCCGATCGTGGCCGGCTTCGACTGGGGTGGGCGCGCCGCCTGCCTGGTCGCGGCGCTGTGGCCACACCGGGTCCGGGCATTGGTGACGGTGTCCGGATACAACGTGCAGAACATCGCCGCCGCGGCGCGGCCGGCACCGCCGGACGCCGAGCGCCGGCTCTGGTACCAGTACTACCTGCACAGCGAGCGTGGGCGAGCCGGCCTGAACGCGTACCGCCGCGAATTCACCCGCACGCTATGGCGGGAGTGGTCGCCGCAATGGCGTTTCACCGACGACGAGTTTGCCACGAGCGCAGCGTCTTTCGACAATCCTGACTTCGTCGACATCGTGGTGCACTCCTACCGGCACCGCTACGGGCTGGCCGCCGGTGACCCGTCGTACGACGACCTCGAACGGCAGATCGCCGGCCAACCGCAGATTCCGGTGCCCACCGTGATCGTCGACCCGCAATGCGACTACCTGGCTCCGAACGTGCCCACCCGGGCGGCCCACGCGCCGCACTTCCCCGCGCTGCTCGACGTTCGCGTCGTACCGGCCGGGCACAACGTGCCACAGGAGTGCCCGGACGCCTTCGCCGAGGCGATCCTGGCCGCCCACGCGGGCAGTTGAGGCCAGCGAACATCGCAGCGTTCGCGTCCGCCGGGTCGTGTCGGCGGCGCGGGAAAGCCCGCGCGTCTGGTAACAACGGAGCCGTGCTGAGTTCACCAGGGCGGCGGGCGCGACGGACCACGGCGACGGCGGCCGCCCTGGGGATGCTGGCGGTGTTTGCCGGTCCGCCCGTCGCCGGCGCGGACGCTCCGTTATGCAGCCCGGCAAGTGTCGACGCCGACCAGATGTGCCACTTCGAGGCGTCCGGGCCCGGCTCGGACGTCACGATGGTGTTCCCGGCGAACTACCCCGACGAGCCGGCCCTCATCGCCTACCTGACCAAGGTGGACAACGACTACACCGGCGGCCGCGGCGCGGTGAGCACCGGTCAACCGCCGACCGCGCTGAAAGTGACGGGCAGCCGGTACAGCTCCGGGGCGGCCCAGACCGGCACGCAGTCGGTGGTGACCGAGATCTACCAGAACATGGGCGGCGCCCACCCGCTGACGTGGTACAAGTCCTTCAACTACAACGCGGCGACCCGGCAGGTCATCACCTTCGATTCGCTGTTCAAGGCGGGGACGCAGCCGCTGCCTGCCGTTCTGCCGATCGTCCAGAAGACGCTGACCGACCGATACGGGCCCGCCGTGTCGATCCCGCCGGACACGGGCTTGCAGCCCGCGAACTACCAGAGCTTCGCGATCACCGACGACGCCATCGTGTTCTTCTTCGACCAGAACTCGCTACAGCCGGCGCTGGAGGCGACGCAGGTGTCGGTGCCTCGCAGCGCCGTGGCGTCGATGCTGTCGCCGGGGCTGAGCTAGGCGCGCGATCCGGCGCGCCTAGCGGCCGCCCTCGTCGGGAAGGTCGTGCCGAGACTGGTGCAGTCCCGGACCTTCGGGGTCCTCGTTCTGGTGCTCGAGCTCTTCTTGCAGCTGGCGCTGTTCTTCGGTCGCCTTGCGGGCGTCCTCCGGCGCGGCGGGTGGGTTGAAGTTGACTTGCTGGTCCACCGAAAGATCCTCCGAACGTGTGGCTGGTTACTCGTTGAGGATCGACCGATTCCGGCCAGCTGAAACCGCGCCAGGCCATCGGCCTTGCGGACCGCGGCGCCGGCCCCGCTCGGCTAGCGCCCGGTCCGGTCGTCCAGGTGGGCCGACAGCAGCCAGGCCCCGACGGACTTGCGGCCGTTGCCTTCGTCGCGAACGTCGGCGTCGGCGAAGCCTTCGAAGCGGGCCAGGAAGCTGTCGGGCACGTTGGCATGGATGCGCGCCGGCCGAATCTCGTCGACCACCCAGTACCGCGAGACCACCTCGCGCAGTTCGTCTTCGGTGACCGCGTTCACGGGTCCGTTGGCCGGGACGCTGTCGCGGCTGAAGACGAGCACGAAATACGACGCACCCGGAGCCGCGGCCCGCACGATCGAGCGCTGATAGCCGTCGCGCAGCTCGACGGGCATCGAGTGGAACAGTGTGCTGTCGACGATGGTGCCGAATCGGCCGTCGTAGCCGGTGAAGTCGCTGATATCGGCGACCTCGAACGTGGCGCTCGTCAGGCCTCTGCGCGCGGCCTTGTCCCGTGCCAGCGAGATGGCGGTCGGGGACTGATCCAGCCCCACCGTGGTGAACCCGCGTTCGGCCAGGTGCAGCGAGACCGCGGCCTCACCGCAACCCGCGTCGAGCACCTCGCCGTGGAACTTCCCGGCCGCGATGAGGCCGGCGATCTCCGGTTGCGGCTCACCGATGCTCCACGGCGGCCGGTTGCCGTGGCCCATCTCGGGGTCCTCGCCCCGGTAGGCCGACTCGAACATTTCCCGCGTTGATTGAGACATGTTTCTTTGATATCAACCGCCCTGATATGTGTCAAGACGGTTGATATAAGAGGGGTGTCAGCCGGAGACGGCCGCCAGGTATCCCGAGGTCTCTCCGAACGAGGCGAGCTCGTCCTTCGGCACCTCGAATCCGTGGCCGGCGTATGCCTGCTCCGTCGTCGTGATGTCCACTCGCCAGCCCCGCGCGGCGAGGTACTCGGCGGCGGTGTTGCGCTCGCCGGTGTAGAACAATTCGGCCAGGTTGATCGTCGAGCCCAGCCGTTGAGCCCGTTCGGTGAGCTTCTGGGCCCAGTCGGCCGGGATGTTCCGCATGTCCATGTGCTCGGTCGCGACGCGGCTGCCGGGTGCCGAGAGCCCGATGATGTTGTCGAACAAGCGGTCCTGCGCCTCCGGCGGCAGGTACACGAGGAGCCCTTCTGCGCTCCACGCGGTCGGCCGGCCGGCGTCGAAACCGGCGTCCACCAAGGCCGACGGCCAATCCTCACGGAGATCGATGGCCACCGTGCGGCGCTCGGCGGTGGGCTGGGCGCCCAGGCCGGCGAGGACCCGGGTCTTGAACTCGATGACCTCGGGTTGGTCGATCTCGTACACGACGGTGCCGGTGGGCCACGGCAGGCGGTAGGCCCTGGTGTCCAAGCCGGACGCCAAGATCACGGCCTGGCGCACGCCCGACTCGGTCGCCCGCACGAAGAAGTCATCGAAGAAGCGGGTGCGCACGGTGATCTGCTCGTTGACGGCCTGGCGGTTCAGCAGTGGGTCGTCGGCGCGCTCGACCTGGCCGTCGAGGAGTTTGACGAAGACGTCGATGCCGACCGCGCGAACGAGCGGATCGGCATAAGGGTCGTCGAGCAGCGGGTTCGGTCCCTGGGAGGCGATCGCCCGCTGCGCCGCGACCGCGGTGGCGGTCGCCCCGACGCTAGATGCCAGATCCCACGTGTCGTTGTCCGTGCGGGCCATCGACCCACTCCCCTCCGCGCGGCAGCGCTTTAGTTAGCTCATATAAGTGATGGTTTCACTGTACGCCGGTTCGGCCCTCACTACCCGGTGGCGGTCGGCCCGCAGGAATATGGGCACCCACCGGCGCGTTGTGCACGGCATGGCGGACGACGACATCGAACTGAGCCCGACCGAATGGGTGCGCGCGCAAACCGAGAAGATCCTGCAGCGCGGCACGACGGACGGCGTCGACGTACTGGACCGCCCCGTGGTCTTGGTGGTCACGCGCGGAGCGAAGTCGGGTAAGCGTCGATACGTACCGCTGATGCGGGTCGAGAACAACGGGCGCTACGCCATCGTCGCTTCGCACGGCGGCGCGCCCAAGCATCCGTGGTGGTACTTCAACGTCAAGGCCAATCCCGCGGTGACGGTTCAGGACGGCGAGAAAGTCGTCGAGCTGACCGCGCGTGAGCTCGCCGGTCCCGAGCGCGACCAGTGGTGGCGGCTGGCCGTCGAGGCCTTCCCGCCCTACGCGGAGTACCAGACGAAGACCGAGCGGCACATCCCAGTCTTCGTCCTGGAATAACGGCGCGCAGGCGTTCACGGCGCCCCGGTTTGTTTGCCGATTCGGTTGGGGTGCAGCGCTGTTCGGCGTGCGGCATCGGCCTCTCCTTGCTTGGATGGCGGCTGTGCGCATGCGACTATCCGGCAGCACTGCGTATCGGTCTAGGGCACAGCCACATTCGCGTGCCCGCAACGTCGTTGTTCGCACCGGGCGTGCCTGGCTATGGCTCTGAAAATAAGGTCACGCCGATAGCATGGTCAACCGGGCGGGCCGGCCCCATACCGAACGCAAATGTTTCTGCGCGCCGTTATTCCAGGACGAAGACTGGGATGTGCCGCTCGGTCTTCGTCTGGTACTCCGCGTAGGGCGGGAAG
>NZ_LZKC01000245.1:0-3667 GCF_001672685.1 Mycobacterium sp. E2462 | reverse complement strand
CCCCCACCACGGCGGCCGCGGCGCCGTGCACCGCGTCGGCCGCCGCCGCCGGGGGCGGTGCGTTGGTGGTCCTGGGGCTGGGGGCGGCCGCCGCGGCGGCCCCGGCGTTCGTCCGATATCGGGTGCCGAAAGTCGCGAACTCCCAGGATCCCGACCGGGTCACCTGATGATTGATTAAGGAAACTCGCAGACCCGACCCCGCGCGGGCGGCCCGCCGCCAGAACGACTACCTTTTGCAGTAAGCACCAAGTCAGGCAGCCATATCAGCGATGAAGCGCAAAGGGGTTCTCGTGGCCGACACCGATGACACCGCCACTTTGAAGTACCCGGGCGGTGAGATCGATCTGGAGATCGTCAAAGCCACCGAGGGAGCTGACGGCATCGCGCTGGGCTCGCTGTTGTCCAAGACCGGTTACACCACGTTCGACAACGGCTTCGTCAACACGGCTTCCACCAAGAGCGCCATCACCTACATCGACGGCGACGCCGGGATCCTGCGGTACCGGGGCTACCCGATCGAGCAGCTGGCCGAGAAGTCGACGTTCATCGAGGTCAGCTACCTGCTGATCTACGGCGAGCTGCCGAACAAGCAGGAACTGGAGCAGTTCACCCACCGCATCGAGCGGCACACGATGCTGCACGAGGACCTCAAGCGGTTCTTCGACGGCTTCCCGCCCAACTGCCACCCGATGCCCGTGCTGTCCAGCGTGGTGAACGCGCTGAGCTCCTACTACCCGGACGCGCTCGACCCGATGGACCACGGCCAGGTCGAGTTGTCGACCACGCGGCTGCTGGCCAAGTTGCCCACCATCGCGGCCTACGCCTACAAGAAGTCGATCGGGCAGCCGTTCCTCTACCCGGACAACTCCCTGAGCCTCGTCGAGAACTTCATGCGGATGACGTTCGGCCTGCCCGCCGAGCCCTACGAGGCCGACCCGGAGATCGTGCGGGCCCTGGACATGCTGTTCATCCTGCACGCCGACCACGAGCAGAACTGTTCGACGTCGACCGTGCGGCTGGTGGGCTCGTCGCGGGCCAACCTGTTCACCTCGATCTCCGGCGGCATCAACGCGCTGTGGGGCCCGCTGCACGGCGGTGCCAACCAGGCCGTGTTGGAGATGCTCGAGCAGATCCGCGAGAGCGGCGACGACGTCGGCGAGTTCGTCCGCAAGGTCAAGAACCGCGAGGCCGGCGTCAAGCTGATGGGCTTTGGTCACCGGGTCTACAAGAACTACGACCCGCGCGCCCGGATCGTCAAGGAGCAGGCCGACAAGATCCTGGCCAAGCTCGGCGGCGACGACGATCTGCTCAACATCGCCAAGGAGCTGGAGGAGAAGGCGCTGACCGACGACTACTTCGTCGAGCGCAAGCTCTACCCGAACGTCGACTTCTACACCGGGCTGATCTACCGGGCCCTCGGGTTCCCCACCCGGATGTTCACGGTGCTGTTCGCGTTGGGCCGGCTGCCCGGATGGATCGCGCACTGGCGCGAGATGCACGACGAGGGCGACAGCAAGATCGGCCGCCCGCGCCAGATCTACACCGGCTACACCGAGCGCGACTACAACGGCATCGAATCCCGCTGACACCAGCGGGCCGTCACAGCGAGGCCAGCACCGCCATCGCGGCGTTGTGCCCGCCGACGCCCGAGACCGCCCCGCCGCGGCGGGCGCCTGAGCCGCACAGCAGCACCCGGTCGTGCGCGGTGGCCACGCCCCACCGCCGGGCCGGCGTGTCCAACGGTTCGTCCGCGTCGGCGAACGGCCAGGCCAGGCCGCCGTGGAAGATGTGGCCACCGCTCATCTGCAGCGTCCGCTCCAGGTCGTGGGTGGTGGTGGTCTCGATGCACGGCCGGCCCTGCGCGTCGGGCAGCAGCAACGGCTGAATCGGTTCGGCCAGAACCGAATTCAGCGACGCCAGCACCGAGCCGGTCAACCGGTCGCGCAGCGCCTCGGGGTCGGCGGCGCCGAACAACGCGTGCGGGGTGTGCAGGCCGAACACGGTCATCGTGTGCGCGCCGGCGGCCCGCAGCTGTGCCGAGAGGATGCTCGGGTCACTCAGCGAGTGGCAATAGGCCTCGCACGGGACGGGTTCGGGCACCAGGCCCGCGGCGGCCCGCGAGTACGCCGCGTCCAGCTGCGTGTAGGTCTCGTTGACGTGGAACGTTCCGGCGAAGGCCTGTTCGGGCGTGACCGCGCCGTCGCGCAACCGCGGCAGTCGGCGCAGCACCATGTTGACCTTGACCTGCGCCCCGTCGGCGCGCGGCGCGGGTTGCTCGCCCAGCAGGCCCGCCAGGACCGTCGGGGTGACGCCGGCCAGCACGAACCGCGTCGTCACCCGGTGCTCGTCGTCGCCGATCCGGTACCGCACGTCGCCGCCGGGGTCGACCGCGCACACCTGCGCGCCCGTGACGATGTCGGCGCCGTGGCCGGTGGCCGCGGCGGCCAGCGCCGCGCTGAGCGCGCCCATCCCGCCGACGGGGACGTCCCAGTCGCCGCCGATCAGGTGATACAGCAGACAGACGTTCTGGATCAGCGACGGCTCGTCGAGGCGGGCGAAGGTGCCGATGAGCGCGTCGGTCGCGACGACACCGCGGGCCAGGTCGTCGCCGACCGCCTCGGCGATGGCGTGCCCGATCGGCCGTTCGACCAACGCCCGCCACGCGGCCGCGGCCTGCGGGTCACCGCCCTCGACCACGCGGCGGCGGGCCTGCGCGCGGGTGGGCAGCGGCTCGAGCAGCGTCGGCCAGAGGCGTCGCGTCACCAGTTCGCAGCGCCGGTAGAAGTCGGCGAAGCCCCGGGCGTCTCCAGGAGCGCCCACAGCGGCGAACGCTTCGGCGAGGTTGGCGCCCCCCGCCTCGATCAGCAGGCCCGACCGGCCGCCGTCGGCCGGGTTGGGGGTGTAGGAGGAGTAGCGGCGACGGGCCAGCCGCACGGCGGCGCCCAGGTCCGCGACGATGCGCGGCGGCAGCAGGCTGACCAGGTAGGAATACCGCGACAGCCGAACGTCGACGCCGTCGAACAGACGCGCCGAGACGGCCGCCCCGCCTACGTGTCCCAGCCGCTCCAGCACCCGCACCCGCAGCCCGGCCCGCGCCAGGTAGCCGGCCGCGACCAGCCCGTTGTGACCGCCACCGACGACGACGACGTCGACGTCCGGCGGGTGGCCGCTCAGTTCAGGTAGCCCTCGACCTCGCCGGGCGGGCGCACCTGCGCCTCGCGCGGGTCACCGCCGGTCTCGCGCAGCGCCCGGCGCTGCCGCAGCAGGTCCCAGCACTGGTCGAGTTCGACCTCCAGCGAGCGCAGGCGCTCGTGCTCCTCGGACTCCGAGATGTCGCGGTGTTGCAGCTGCTCGCGCAGCGCCTTCTCCTGCGCGACGAGCTCGCGGATGTGCGCCAGGGTCTCGTTGTCGGTCGGTTTGTTGCCGTTGCCCATCGCTCCAGTGTGCCCGACCGGCCGCCTGGCGAATCGGTAGGCTGCATAGCGCCCGGCGCGGGCCGGGGCTGAGGCGAGGGAAGGGGAGGGCGTGTGCGCGTGCACCGGCCGGGACTTCCCTGGCTGATCGCCCTGGCGGTGATTCCGCTGTTGCTCGCCGCCATCGGCTACGGCACCTCGCTCCGGCCGCCCTCGGCGGCGCTGCCGGGCGCCCCGGCAAAGACCACCGGCGC
>NZ_LZKC01000244.1:0-4334 GCF_001672685.1 Mycobacterium sp. E2462 | reverse complement strand
GCCGCAACCGTACTCGCAGTGGTGGCTGTGGTGGGCCGTGTTGCTGATCGTCGGCGTCATCGCCTGGTACGCGGCGCTTTTCGTGGGGACCCTGCCCGCACGCCGACTGCGGCGCATGCCCCTGGCGCGACGTGTGCACGCCCGGGTGCTCCGCAACCGCTTCGCGCGCCGCGTGCAGCGCATCGCCGGCGATCACGACGCCGGGCGGACAACGGCTTCCGCGGCGTGCGGGGCGATCAGCCGGACCCTGCGCAGCTTCCTCCACCAAGCGACCGGCGAGCCGGCGCAGTACCTACAGCTGGACGCCCTGGCCGAGGGAAACCTGTCCGCCGCGGCGCCGCTGCTGGGCCGGCTCGCCGACGCGCAGTTCAATGCCGACGCGCGGGTCGACGTCGCCGACGTGAGCGCCTCGGCCCAGGAGCTGATCCGCTCGTGGACCTGAAATGGTGGCCGGTCGCGGCCCTCGGGTCCGCCGGCGTCGTCGCCATAGTGGCCCTGGCGGCACTGCTCCCGATGACCGCCGCCCGGCGGCGGCTGCGCCCCCTGGCCAACGTCGCACGGTTGACCCGGCTGCCCGAATACGCGAAAGTGGCTCGGCTGCGGTCCCTTTCCACCGCCGTTACCTTGGTGGTGCTGGCGGTCATGTACTTTGCCGCCACCTGGGCCGCGGCCCGCCCGACCGTGGCCGGCACCGACTTCGACGCCGCCCACCCCGAAGACATCATGCTGTGCGCCGGTCAGGCCGTGCCCGACAGCGCGACGGCCGAACTGCTGGGCTACTTCGCGCGGCAGGCAGCCACCGCCCCGCCGAACCAGCGCATCGGCCTCACGACGGTCGACCGTCGCGTGGTGCCGCTGACACGCGACCACCAATACGCGGCGGAACGCTTCAGCGAATCCACCGATGCCCGTCGGGCCCAGGCGGCGGGATTCGCGCCCAACGTGCCGTATGAGGACTATGCGCCGTCCGTCAATGATGTTCTGGCGCTGTGCTTCTCGGGGTTCCCCTCGAACGAGAACGGGGACGGCCACCGGCGCTCGGTCATCTACCTGGGCCCGTCCACACTCCGCGCCGCCGACGACCCCCGGGCCACCCTGTTCACCGACGCCGGCGCGCGGGATCTCGCCACGCGCCTGGGCGTGCAGCTCAACGTGATCGACACGGCCCCCTCGGGCGCGAGCGAGTCGTTGGTCGCCCTCGCGCGACAGACCGGCGGTCGTTACGTCGCCGCCGGGCAGAAATCGGTGACGGGAGCGCTCAACGACATCCGCGCGCACGCTCCCCCGGCACGACTGGCGGACGGCACCGTGGTGACCGCGGAACACCGCGACGCGCCGGCGGCGCCGCTGGTGATCGCGATGCTGTGCGCGGCCGTATTGTCCGTGGCCCTTTTGGTGTTGCGCCGATGACCTTCGACCCCGTGCTGCCGTGGCCGATCCTCGCCGTCGTCGCCGGTGCGTTGCTGTTCGCGCGCCTGGTGGCGCTGCGCCAGGTGCTCATCGCGAACGTGCACAGGCCGCGGCGAGCCCGCGCGGCGCTGCGTTGGGCCGGTGTCACCCTCACCGTCTTGCTGCTCCTCCTGGCGGTCACCCGCCCGGCGCTGCGCGATGACCGCACGCGCCGCGACACCACGCCGGCGGCCGGGGCGGACCTCAACGTGTTCCTCGTCGTCGATCGATCGGCCGGAGTGGCCGACCCGGACGGCGACGCCGGAGCTGCGCGGATCGGACCCATCCGCGACGACGTCGCGGCCGTACTCAAGCAATATCCGGGGGCGCGGTATGCGCTCGTCGGCTTCGCGTCGCGGGCCTCATTGGACTGGCCGCTGTCCGCGGACGTGTGGAGCCTGCAACCGACCGTCGCGGCGCTCGCCCCCCAGGACGCCCGGGCAGACGCGAACGCCGGCGCTGCCGACAATGTGCTGCGCTACCAGTTAATTCAGGCCACCCAGCAGTATCCGGGCTCACGCAACGTCGTGCTCTATTTCGGCTCGGGCGCACCCGGATCGCGCCAACCGCAGGGTGACTTCAACCTCCTCGGCGGGTCGGTGGCCGGGGGAGCGGTGCTGGGATACGGCAGCGGCGACGCCATCGACGAACCCGAATTGCACCGCATCGCAGCACAACTCGGCGTCCCCTATGAGCGCCGGGAAGCCGGCCGGCCCTTCCACCCGGCCCTGCCCGCTGCTGCGGACAGGGCGGAGGCCGTCGACCGAACCGAGCTCTACTGGTTGCCCGCCCTGGTGGCCGCGGTCCTGCTGCTCGCCGAGATCTACCTGTCCATCCGCCAGTTCCGTCGCGGACGCCTCGCCCGACGGGACCTCGCGACGTGACCCGCGCCCCGGCCCGGTTGCGGCTGCGGCGGCTGCTGCTGCTCTACTCGGCGCCCGGCACCGCCGTCGCGCTGCTGATCGCCCTCAAGCTCCTCTCCGTTGCGCTTGCCGGGAATTCGGCGGTCCACTCGTTCGCCCGCGGCGACGGTGACGCCATCGCGGCCGACGCGGCGATCCTCGGCCTCGCCAACGTGGTGGAACCGGCGAAGGCGCCGTTTGTCGCGGGGATCGCCGCCGTGCTGGGCGGCCGGCTCGCCGACGCCGACGCCGACTTCACCGAGGCGCTGGCCCACACCGACAATGTCGGCTCCTGCCCGGTGCTGGTCAACCTCGAACTGGTCCGCGAAACCCAGGGCGACCGGGCCGCGGCGGCCGGAGATCGCTCGCGCGCCGACGAGCGCTACGGGAGCGCGCTGTCCATCGTCGAGCGCGCGCCGCGGGCCTGTTTCGCCGGCAACACCGACCCGGATCAGCAGCGGCGGGCTCTGCGCGACGACGCCCCGAACCGATTGCGAGCCAAGCGGTCGCGCTGGCGGCCTCCTCCATGGCGTTGAGGATCTGGCTGGCCAGCGTTCCGCCGCCCGTGGCGTCGAAGGCGAGGGTGGCGGATGTCGCCGTGAGCGCCTCGACGAGGTCGGCCGAGAAGGACGGCGAGGTCGAATTGAGCACGTGGGTCGCGCCGAGCGACCTCAGTAGCTGCTCTTGCTCGGGCTTGCGGACGATGTTCACCAGTGGGATGCCGTCGCGCGCGCAGAGCTTGACCAGCATCTGGCCGAGGTTGGACGCGGCGGCGGTGTGGACCAGAGCCGTATGGCCTTCGCGCCGAAGGGTTTCCGTCATGCCGAGCGCGGTCATCGGGTTGACGAACGAGGCGGCGCCGTCCCTGGCCGTCGCGCCGTCGGGCAGCACGAGACAGGCCGCGGCGTCGATCGCGCGGTATTGCGCGTACATCGCGCCGCCGGCGATCGCGACCGTCTTGCCGAGCAGCGCCTGGGCCGCGTCGGAGGATCCCGCGGCCACCACGGTGCCGGCCCCCTCGTTGCCCACCGGCAGTGACTTGTCGAGGCGCGCGGTCAGTGCCTTAAGGCTGGCCTGGGCGACGGGCGCGGTGACGACGGGACGCGTGGCGGTGCCGCTGACCGTTGCCGCGCTCAGGTCCGCGCTCGCGACGAGTAAGCCGAGGTCGGAGGGGTTGATCGGCGAGGCCTCGACGCGCACCAGCACCTCGTCGGCCCCGGGTGTCGGTACGGGCACGTCGTGCAGCGAGATTTCCAGCGTGCCGTCGGAGGTCACCAACGACCGCAGTTCGAGGGCGGTGTCGGGCAGGTCTGCGGTCATGGCGGTGCCTCGTTCCTCGGGTTGCTTGGGGTGGGTTGGGCGATCAGAGCGTGTCAACGCCGGAATTGGTCACGGATCTTCCGCGGCGCCGACATGGAACCAGCGGCCCGCCCGGCGCTGGAAGCGGCTGCGCTCGTGCAGGAGCCCGGTGCGTCCCCGCGACCGGAAGTGGGCGGTGAACTCCACTTCGCCGGTGTCGTCGGCGGGTCTGCCCGCGACGGTGTCGATGACCTGCAAGCCGGTCCAGGTGATGGCGGGATCGACGGTGACGTCGGGCGGGCGTGTGCGAGGGTGCCAGGTGCGGAACAGATAGTCGGCGTCGGCGTAGGCGAAGGCCGAGTACCGCGAGCGCATCAAGGCCTCGGCCGAGTGGGCCTGCGATTCGCCGAGGTGCAACGGGCCGCAACACGCGCGGTAACCGGCGCCGCTGCCGCACGGGCACGGCGGCCCGTCGAACTCGTTCACTCCGCCAGCCTGACAGACCGTTACGGCGCGCCGCCCGCGGCGTCCTGCAGCACCTGCTGCAACTTGTCGAGCGGAGCGCCTCCCGTGGGATCGAGCCGCCGCGGCGGGATTTCCCGGCCGTCGGGTCCGACGGTGGTGGACGCCGCGGGCGGCGCGCCGTAACGGTCTGTCAGGCTGGCGGAGTGAACGAGTTCGACG
>NZ_LZKC01000243.1:0-9373 GCF_001672685.1 Mycobacterium sp. E2462 | reverse complement strand
CGACAACCCGCGGACGCGCACGGCGGACGACCCGTCCGGGCGCGTCATCGCCACCACCCGGCGCGACCCGCAGCAGTCACGACTGCGCCTCGTCCGTGTCGTGGTCCTGGGGCCCGCTCGTCAGTTCGGCGAGCAATTCCGCAAGCTCGGCTTCGGAAAGCTGCTCCATCAGGCGGTCGAGCTCGTCGCCAGGGTCGGGATGACCGGCCGGCTCGGCGAGTCTGGCCGTGTCGGTGCCGTCCAAGCCGAGTTCGCCGAGCAGCCGCACCGCCAGTGAGTTCACGCTGACACCTCTGAGCAGTTCCAGCACCGGCAGGTCGACCGCGAACACCGCACCGATACGGGCGCGGAAATCCATCGCCATCATCGAGTCCAGGCCGAGATCGTCGAGGGCGTCGTCCGGCCCGATCTCGGTGACGGCCAAGTCGAAGACCGCCGACGCGATGTGGCGAACCTGGCGCGCCACCGCGTCAAGCCTCTCGGCTGGGGGGCATTCCGCAAGGGACTCCAGCACCGACGCTCCGTCACCGGTCTCACCGGTCGGTGCCTGCTCCGTGCCCAGTTCGCAGAACATCGGGGGGAGCGCTCCGACGACGCCGACCCGCCGGGCGCGCGCCCAATCGGCGGTGATGGCGACGACGTGCGGCGCCTTCTGGTTGATGAGCCGATCGAGGACCCGGATGCCCTCGGCGGGCGTGATCAGCTCGATTCCCCGCTGCGCGTAGACATTTTCGAGCTTGAGGTCTTCGACCATGCCGACCGACCAGGGACCCCACCCGATGGTGAGGGCTGGCAGCCCCGCCACCCTGCGGTAGTGGGCGAAGGCGTCGAGGAACGCGTTCGCGGCGGCGTAGTTGCCCTGACCGGGCGAGGCGATGACCGATCCCGCGGACCCGAACATGACGAAGAAATCCAGGCGGTGGTCTCTGAAGGCGTTGTGCAGCACCCGGGTTCCGACGATCTTGGGCGCCAGGACGGTGGCGAAGTCCGCCTCGGCCATGTTGACCAGCAGCTGGTCGTGCACGGAGCCCGCCGCATGGACGAGGCCACGGATCGGGCGGCCGCCCTCGGACTCGTGGCGCCGCAACCATGCCTGTACCTGGCCGGCGTCGGTGACATCGACGCTCACGGTGCTGACCCGGGCGCCGAGCCCTTCGATCTGCCGGATCGCGCTGACAGTGGCGTGATGCCTGTCGCCGTGGCCCACCATGGGCCAGCGACTCCTGGGGGGAAGTTCGCTGCGGCCCAGCAAGACGATGTGCCGAGCCCCCTGCTGCGCGAGGTAGGTCGCCACCGTGCGGCCCAGGGCGCCCGCTCCCCCGGTGACCACGTAGGTGGCGTCGGGCGCGAGCTTGGTGGGGAAAGCCTTGGTAAGTCCGGTGATGGACCGCATCCTCGGGACCAGCGTCGAGCGGCCGCGCAGGGCGATCTGATCCTCGGCATCCTCGGCGAGGACGTACTCACACAGGCGTGCGGCGGCGTGGTGGCGCGCGTCGGCGTCGGCGTCGGGGGCCAGGTCGAGGTCGATGAGGCCGCCCCACTGTTTGACGAACTCCTGGTGGCCCACCACGCGGCCGAGCCCCCAGATGACCGCTTGGTCGACGGCGAGCGTTTCGGATCCCAAGGCCGGTTGCGCGTTCGCGGTGACCAGGAAGAGGCGCAGTGGGCAGTCGTGCTCGGCGAGCGCCTTGACGAGGTGCAGTACCGCGAAAACACCGATGCTGTCGTTAATTTCGGCTCGCGTCGGGATCCGCTCGGCGGCGTCGAGAGAAGCGCCGTCGGGGACGGGCCGGATGTCCAGCGGCCAGCAGTCGACGATTCCGGCGAGGTTGCCCTCGTCGTCGAGGTGAGCGCGCAGCAGGTCCTGGAATTGGTGCGGTCGCGCGGGATTGACGAGGTATCCGTCGCCGGTTCGGGTGAGGGCGTCGACGGGCCGGTGCTCGACCGTCCGGACCCGCTGGCCGGCTTGCCGCAGCTGCTCCGCGAGTGCGGCTCCCGTCCCTCCGCCGTCGGCGAACACGAGCCACGACATCCCCTCGGAAGCAACGGGACTCGTGGGACCGACGTCCTGACTCACGCTGGTCGGTGTCCACACGAGCTCGTAGAGCCCCTTGTCCACCCGTTCGGGCGACACGCGCGACGACGCGCTGAGCGACGAGACGGTGAAGCCGTCAAACACGGCCAATGGCCGGCCCTGCGCGCCGACGATCGCGATGTCACTCTCGATTTCGTCGTCGGTGGCGGACACGATGCGCACCTGCACGGTCATGTGGTCTTCGGGCGGGAAGTAGATGCGGCTTCGCCGCACCCGGACGGGAACGTAGGCACTGCCGTCGGCATCATCACCGAAAAGGGGGATTCCCAACAGGGTTTGGAAGGCCCCGTCGATGAGGGCCGGGTGAAAGCGGAATTGCCCGACCTGAGCACCGAGGCGGGCCGGCACGGCGAGGCGGGCGGTGGCCCAGCCGTCCCCGGCCGCCACCTCGGTGACGGTGTGGAACGCCTCGCCGTATTCCATTCCCACGGAGCGGGTGCGGGCGTAGAACTGCGCTCCGTCGATGGTGGTGACCGGTCCGATCCCGGGCGTGGCGTCGCCGCGATCCGGCGCTGCAGGCAGCGTGTTGAGTTCCGCGGTCGCCGTCACCGTCCACTTGAGGTCCCCGCCCGCAGTGGCTGTGAACGCCGCGAATTCGAGTACGCCGGTGTCTTCGTTGAGGGTGGTCCGAAGGATCGGATCACAGCTGTCGTCGAGGATCAGTGCGCGCCGGAGTTTCAGGTTGTCGACGCTGTGATCAGCCGACCCATAGGCCGCCTGCCCCGCCGCGAGGGCCATCTCGACGTACACGGCGCCGGGTAGCAGGATGCTGCCCTGGATTCGGTGGTCCTCGAGGAACGGCACGGTGGCGGTGCTCAGCTCGACTTCCCACGTCGGATGCACGGCACTCACCGGTTGCCCGAGCAACGGGTGCACCGGGTGGTAGTGCAGGTCCTCCGTGGCTTCCTCGGTTTCGTTCCAGAACCGCTTGGCTTGCCACGGATAGGACGGAAGCGCCACCGGCCGCTGCTGCGGGTAGAGCGCGCTCCAGTCGATGCGGTGTCCATGGCAGTGCAGCGCGGCCAGGCAGGACATCAGCGCGCGCCCGTCGTCCTCGTTGCGCCGCTGCGCCGCCAGGACGGCGACGTCCGCCTTGTGCGCGGCGGCGATCTCGACGATCGACGTCGCCAGCACAGGATGTGGGCCTAACTCGACGAAGTGGGTGTATCCGTCCTCGAGCATGCGACTGAGGGCCGGCTCGAAAAGCACTGTGGCGCGGGTATTTTGCCACCAGTAGGCGTCCCCCGCGGCGTAACGGTCCAACCGCTCGCCGGTCACCGTCGAGTACAGCGGGACCACCGCCGATTGCGAGGACAGCCCGGCCAAGGCGGTGTTCAGGTCGTCCTTGACCATGTCCATGTAGTGGGTGTGATACGGCACCTTCACGTCGAGGAATCTGTTGAAGATCTTCTGCGCGTCCAACTGGCGGGCGATGCCCTGCAGCAGGTCAACGTCGCCGGCGAGCGTGATCGCCGACGGGCTGTTGACGGCGGCGATGGACACGCGCCGACCGAGGTGTCCGGCCGTCGTGGAATCTATCGATTGCAGCAGCGCGTCGGCACCGACGCCGACGGCCAGCAGGCGACCCAGCCCGGTCGTGCGTTGTTGAAGACGGCTGCGGTGGTAGATGACTCGGACGGCTTGCTCGAAGGTGAGCGCGCCCGCGAGGTAATGGGCCGCCACCTCGCCGGCGCTGTGCCCGACGACGGCGTCCGGGGTGATGCCGAACTGCCGGAGCTGCTCGGCGAGCGCCACCTGGATCGCAAAGTTCGCGGGCTGCGCGACAGCGGTTTCCGCCATTTTCGAGTCGGCCTCGTCGGCGCGTAGCTCGTCGAGCAGGGACCAGTCGGTGTAGCGGGACAGCTCGCGATCGCTTCGCAGGATGCTTTCGGTGAAGGCCGGATAGACGTCCAGGAGCCCACGACACATCCGCCACCACTGCGGCCCCATGCCGGTACACACGAAGGCGATCTTGGGGGCGTCGCCCGGCGTGCGGGCCGCCGAGCCGGATCCGCCGGCGGCCAGCGCGCGGAGTTGGTCCAGCGCGTCGTCGATGCTGCCGGCGACGAGCGCGCGTCGGTGGATCAGGTGGGAGCGGCGGCGGCTGAGCGTGTAGCCGAGTTGGTGCGCGGTGATCTCGGGGTGCGCGCTGACGTGGTCGGCCAACCGGTTCGCGGTTGCCAGCAACGCGTCCTCGGACCGCGCCGATATCGGCAGCACGGCCAGCGGCCACTGGTGGGTGCCGTCGGTGGACGCGACGTCGTCGGCAGCGGGAGGCTCGGCGAGCACGACGTGAGCGTTGGTGCCGCCGAAGCCGAACGAGTTGACTCCGGCGATGCGGCGGCGGACGGCGGGAAACGGCCGGCTCGTCCGGGCCACCTCGATAGGCGCGTCGCCGACGGTGATGGGGTTGTTCGCATGCAGGCTGGCGGGGATATACCCATGCTCGAGCACGAGCGCGGCCTTGATCAGACCGGCGACCCCGGCACCGGCCTCCAGGTGGCCGATGTTGGTCTTGACCGACCCGATCAGCAGTGGCTCGTCCGAAGGCCGATCGTGAGCCAGCGCATTGGCCAGAGCCCGCATCTCGACGGGATCACCGACCGGTGTTCCCGTCCCGTGTGCCTCCACGTAGCCCACGTCCGCGGGCTGGACTCCGGCCCGTCGCAGCGCTGTGGTGATCGCCGCTTGCTGTGCCGTCACACTGGGTACGGTGATGCCGTCGGTGTGGCCGTCCTGCGACACCGCGGTGCCGAGAATTTGGGCGTAGATCCGGTCCCCGTCGCGGCGGGCCCGCTCGAGGGGCTTGATGACGACGACCGCCCCGCCTTCTCCCCGGGCGTAGCCGTCCGCGGACTCGTCGAACGCCTTGCACCGCCCGTCCGGGCTGAGGAACCCGCTCTTGGACTCGGCGATGGCGGTGTTGGGGCCGATCATGATATTGACGCCACCTGCCACGGCGAGCGCGCATTCACCGTTCCAAATGCTCTGCGCGGCAAGGTGAACGGCGACCAAGGAGCTCGAGCAAGCGGTGTCGATGGTCATGCTCGGTCCCCGGAAGTCGAAGGCGAACGACACCCGGTTGGCCAGCATGGTCATCATCATTCCCGTGGCGGAGTGCGTCTTGAATCGGTACCGGCTGGCTCGGCCCCGGTTTTGCAGCAATTGATAGTCCAGCGTGAAGCCGCCGACGAATACGCCGACATCGGTGCCGGCGAGGCTTTCCGCGGGTATGCCGCCGTCCTCCAACGCTTCCCAGGTCGCCCGCAACATGAGGCGCTGCTGGGGATCGATCAGGTGCGCCTCGCGCGGGGAGATCCCGAAGAACTGCGGATCGAATTGGTCGATGTCGGTGAGGAAGCCACCGCGCCGCGTGACCATCTTGCCGACCTTGCCGGGGTTGGGGTCGTGATACTTCTCGGCATTCCACCGGGTTTCGGGCACCTCGCGGGTGGCGTCGGTTTCGTCGCAGAGCAGGCTCCAGTAGCTGCGCGGATCGTCGGCACCGCCCGGGAACTGGCATCCGATCCCGACGATAGCCAGGGGCTCGCGGGCGCCGTGTTCGACACGCATGTTCGTCCTTTCGCCTATAGCTGCCCGCGCCGGGCGCCGCACAACCCGTGACCGCACCGGTGTGCTCGGCGCTGGCCGGCGCACAGCCCGCCCCGCCGCGGCGGGGCCACCAACCCGGCAGGGCATCGGTCGATTCCCGAGGAAAGACCGGAGCCTTCGGTGATTGCTCTGTCGCTCAACGTGCTTCGAGCGCGGGTGCGGCGCCGAGGATCCATTCTCGGCTGAGGGGGTGGAACGCCTGCTCGCGGCGATAGATCGATCGAAGCTTGCGCAACAGCGCGTCCTGCTGCCAGGCCTGAAGCTGCCGCACCGCCCGGTCGTCGGCGAAGTCGTCGCACTTGGCCGCGATCACGGTCTCGACGAGTTGGCCGGCAAGCTGGTGCAAGAGCCGGGCGTTGGCGTCGAATTGCGCGGCGAAGTCCGGTGATTCGTCCATCATCGCGGTGTGCAGCGTCACCATGAAATTCAAGGGTGAATACAGGTCGACGAATCCCGCGGCCGGACGCCCGGTCTCGATCGCGGCCCACTCGCGAAAGAACCTCTGCGTGCGGTTGCTGAGGTCGATCATCCCCTCCAGGTGTGGCACCACGTGCGGGTCATCGGCGACGGTGACGAACTTGCCGTTCCGGTAGAGCAGGCCCACGAACCCCCAGTAGAACGCGATGTCCCAGATGACCTTGGCGGTCATCACCGCCGGCGAACCCATGAGGGGGTACTGGTCGCAGTAGACCGCGAGCCACATGTCGGTGAGGGACCTGAACAGGGAGTCGCTGATGCCCGACCGCGCGACGACGTCTTCACCGTCGAGCTCGCGGGTGATCATGTCGGTGATGAGACCGTTGCCGATCGCGACGAGGTCCAGCCCCGACGAATAGAGGGGATCCAGGAACACCGCGGCGTCCCCCGTGCAGCACCAACGGTCCCGGCCGCTGTACACCGTGGTGGCGCCGTGGCTGTAATTTTTCATGACCCGAAAATCTCTGATGAGGTGCTCGTGCGCCGCCAGGACCGCGGCGAATTGTGGCTCGTGCTCGCCCAGCCACGCGCGCGCTTTCGCCAGCGTGTTGAAGCCGTCGAAGTCGTGGCAGGCCGGGTCGGCGACGATTCCCACGCTCGTGGATCCGGACGGGAGCCGGATCAGCCAGACCCAGTAGCCCTGGCCCATCAGGTGATTGGTGGACATCGCGCGGTCGCCCTCGGCGAGACGGGTTCGCCACGCCGGGTCGTCGCTCCAGGCGCCGATGTCCAGTTCGGCCGCGACGCGCAGCCAGACGGCGTTGCAGAGGTGTGCGTTGCTGCGCCGCAGCCCCAGATGCCGGGCCACCGTGCGGGTGCGCCCCGAGGCATCAACCAGCCAGCGAGCCGTCGTGCGGGTGACGGCGTCACCTGACTGCACCGAGATCACGTGTGCGCGCCCCTGCCGCTCGATCGATGCGGCCCGGCCGAAGACGATGTCGATGCCGGCCGACCGGCAGCGCCTGTTGAGCTCGTTCTCCAAGCGGCCGCGGTCGATCTGATAGGTGACCTGAGGGATGAAACGGGAGCTGCCGAGCTCCAACCGGTCGGCAATGTCGAGGTTGCCGCCGTTGGAGAAGAACATCCGCAACCCCATCTTGCGGATTTGGGCGGTGCTCAGGTGGTCACCCAACCCGAGGCGGTCGCGCAGGTAATGCGCGGACACCTCGACCGTCGACTCGCCCACCGTGTGGGTGACCTCGGGAACCGGGTGGGCGTTGGGCGAGATGACCACGATCCGCGTTTGCGGCCGGGCGGCGTGCACCTCCAGGGCGAGCGTGAGACCGGCCGCGCCGCCGCCCACGATCGCGACCTCGCGGTCGGTGACGACCGCGTCGTCATCCCTTGCGGCCGCGATTATACGACGCAGGGCCTCGCGTGCCTGCGGGCTCAACTGCGACAGTTGCGAGCGCACGTCCACGCGTCCACCTCTTGCAAACCGGCTTCGATTCAATTACTTAATAGTTAAGTAGGTTACACGAAACGGGGGACCTGGCAAGCGCAGCCGCCCCCGTATCGGTGGCGCCTATCGTCGGCGGTACGTGCACCGAAAAGCGTTGCAATGTCGCAACTTCGAATGTCGACTCGACCGCAGCCGGACCGTCGCAAGCGTCAGATAGGACCCCGGACATGTTCCCGAGATTCGCAGTTGATCGCGAACTTTCACCGGCACCTAGCGGCCGCGTCGGCTCGGTGACCTGACTCCATGCCGGCAGCGACAGCGGTCCACTTCTTCCTCGAACTCGCCGTCATCCTGGTGGCGTGCCGTCTCGTGGGGTTGGCGGCCCAACGCGTCGGCCAGCCACAAGTCGTCGGCGAGATGATCGCCGGTGTGCTCTTGGGACCCTCGTTGCTGGGCCGCGTGGCGCCCGGCGTGCAGCACAGCCTTTTCCCGCCCGGCCCGGCGAACACCGTGCTGTACACGACGGCGCAGATCGGCCTGGTCCTGTACATGTTCCTGGTCGGCCTCAGCTTCGACATCGGGCTGATCAGGCACCGGGCCGGGACGGCCGCGGCGGTCTCGGCCGCCGGCATTCTCGCCCCGCTCGCCTTGGGGGCGCTGGTGGCCGCGCCCTTGCTGACGAGCGGCCGCTTCTTCGGCCATGACGTCTCGCTGCCGCTGGCGATGATGTTCTTGGGCGCCTCGATCGCCACCACCGCGTTTCCCATGCTCGCCCGGATCATCTTCGAGCAACGGCTCTCCGGAACGCCGTTGGGCACCCTCGCGCTGACCTGCGGCGCGACCGACGACGCGCTGTCCTGGTGCATCTTGGCCGTCGTCCTCGCCATCCATCGGGGCAGCCCTAGCACCGCGGTGACGGCCATCGTCGGCGGAATCGTCTACACGCTGGTCCTGCTGACGGTGGGACGCAAGGCGCTGGCCGTCCTGGGTGCGCGCTCCGAGCGGGACAAGACGATCAGCGCGCCGGTGTTCAGCGTGGTGCTCGTGGTGTTGATGACGTGCTCGTGGCTCACCGACGCGATCGGCATCTACGCCATCTTCGGTGCGTTCATCCTGGGCGTCGCGATGCCGTCCGGCTTCTTCTCGCGCCAGCTCACGACCAGCCTCGAACCGCTGGTCACCACGTTGTTGTTGCCCCTGTTCTTCGTCTACTCCGGGCTCAACACGCAGGTCGGGCTGGTGAACACCCCGCGGCTGTGGGGGGTGACCCTGGGACTGCTCGTGCTGTCGATCGTCGGCAAGGGATTCGCCTGCGCGTCGGTCGCATGGCTGCGCAAGGTGCCACTGCGCGAGTCCATCGCGCTGGGGTCGCTGATGAACGCCCGCGGCCTGATCGAGCTGATCCTGCTCAACATCGGGTTGCAGGCGGGAATCATCACGCCAACCCTGTTCAGCATCCTGGTGCTGGTAGCGATCGTCACCACCTTGATGGCCACACCGATCTTCGAAGTGGTCTACGGGCGCTATCGCGACCACCCACTGGTGCCGGACGCGGCCACCGGAGCGCGCAGTGACCCGCCGGTTCGCCAGCCGCCGCTGCGCGGTCCGCGGCGCCGCAGACTGCCGCGGCGCGCGTGACGGTCTCGCGGCGCCCGCAGCCCGTCACATGCGCCCGCGACCCCGCGTCCGGATGGACCAGTTTCGGCAAGTAACCTCCGGTCCGAGCGATATGACCGGAACACATCCTTTCGACGAGGCCGTTCACCTCGATGCGATCGACGCGCAGC
>NZ_LZKC01000242.1:0-748 GCF_001672685.1 Mycobacterium sp. E2462 | reverse complement strand
GCTGCGCGCCCGCGCCGTGGCCCAGGCCGCGCAGCTGCCCGACGCCCGGGCGGCCAGCGCCTGCGCCACCGGCGGCGGCGGGCCCAGCAGCGTCGCTTCCAGCGCGGCCAGCGTCAGCTTGTCGACGCGCAGGGCGCGCGCGGTCGGGTGCCGGCGCAGCCGCTCGATCAGGTCGGCGCGGCCGACCAGCAGGCCGGCTTGCGGGCCGCCGAGCAGCTTGTCCCCGCTCGCGGTGACCAGGTCGGCGCCGTCGCGCAGCATCGACGCGGCGTCCGGCTCGTCGGGCAGCGCGGGATGCGGTTGCAGCAACCCGGACCCGATGTCGGCCACCAGCGGCACGCCCCGCTCGCCGAGCACCGGGGCCAGCTCCCGGACCTCGACGGCGGCGGTGAACCCGCTGACGTGGAAGTTCGACGGGTGCACCTTGAGCACGAAACCCGTGTCGGGGCCGACGGCCTCGGTGTAGTCGCGCAGGTGGGTGCGGTTGGTGGTCCCCACCTCGCGCAGCCGAGACCCCGTGGCGGCCAGCAGTTCGGGGATGCGGAAGCCGTCCCCGATCTCGACCAGCTCGCCCCGGCTGAGCACGATCTCCTTGCCGGGGGCCAGCGCGAGCGCGGCCAGCACCAAAGCCGCGGCGTTGTTGTTGACGACGTGCACGCCGCCGGCGCCGGGCACCGCGGCGGCCAGCGCCCCGTCGTCAACGCGACCGGCGTGGTGGTGCACACCAATCTGGGCCGGGCCCCCCTGT
>NZ_LZKC01000241.1:0-919 GCF_001672685.1 Mycobacterium sp. E2462 | reverse complement strand
GGGGCGGTCTAGGAGGCGGCGGGGGCGGCGGGTTGATCGGCCTGGCGGGCCGGATCCTGGACGCGGTGGGTGACCTGGTCGGTTCGGCGGACGACGGCGGCGCCGACCCGCTTGACGGCGACCTCGGCGACCTCGGCGACCTCGGGGACGACCTCGACGGCGACCCCCTGCACGACGACGAGCCCGACGACCGGGACGACGACCCGGGCGACACCGACGACCCCGACGAGCCGGACGAGACCGACGAGCCCGAGAACGCCGTCCCGCCCGGGGTGCCGGAGCCCACGGAGCCCCCCGGGGACACCCAACCGGTCGGCGCGACCCCGCAACCACCCGCGCCGCCGGCGTCCGGTCCGGAGCCGGGGCCACCGCCGGCGCCCGCACCGCCAGGTGCCCTGGCCGACGCGCCCGCCGACCCCGCGGCACCCCCAGCGCACGAAGCGTCGACGCCCTGCGAAATCGCGGCCGATCAGCTGCCGCAGGCGGGCCAGTGACGTCCCGGGCGGCCCCTACTTCAGCAGCGCGACGATCTTGTCTTCCAGCGGGGCTGGCACGGCGTCGGGATCGAGCGGGTCGGTCCCGGGCAACTGCTCCTCAGGATCGGCGAAGGCGCGATACGTCTTGTCGCCGGCGAGCGTGTACAGCAGGTACCCGGTCAGCAACGCCCGCACCGATCGCTGCGTGCGCCGGTGCTGGCCGCCGAGCCCGAGCACCTGCGTCAGCCGCCGGCCCTCGGCGAGCCCGTCGGGCCGGGCCTTGCTGACCACGCGCAGCGCGGCGGCGTCCCAAGCCTTGTTCAGCGTCAACGCGTTGGAGTTCAGGGTGGTCGCGTCGCCCGGGCCGGTCAGCAGCAGGCCCGGCACCTTGAGCGAGGCGGCGGGCTGTTCGGCCGGGGGGCTGGTGACGGTGGGAAAGATCG
>NZ_LZKC01000240.1:0-2256 GCF_001672685.1 Mycobacterium sp. E2462 | reverse complement strand
GTTCCGGCTGATCCGGGCGTCGACTGTCGATGCGGGTCTTCTTGCGACGCAACAAGACTCGTCGGCTACCGTCGTTGTAAAGCCGTACCCTGGTCAGCTCCCAGCCCCGATACTCCGCTTCGATCGACAACCGGATGGACGCGCTGAGCCGGGTGACCTCCGGCGGCAACCGCAACGGCACCCATTCGTAGTCGTCGGACATGTCGGTGTCCCAGCCGGCGGGTAGGCGGCTTGACCGCGGCGCGGACCCGTTCTTCATCGAGGGGCCGCCGCGTGCTCGACGACCTGGACCCCCGCACCGGACCCCGACACCACGTACAAGGTGTCTGACGCTTCGTCGAACGCCAGAGAGTTCGGTTGCTGCACGGTGGGGTAGCGCACCTTTTCGACGGGAATTCCGGTGGACAGATCGTAACCAATGACCATATTAGAAGCGGTCTGGGACACCCACGCCAACGCGCGCGAGCCGGCCAGGCCGTACGGCGCCGCCGGCACCGGATACGCCTGGCGCAGGATCAGCGGGTCGACGCCGTACACCAGCAGCTGGCCCCCGCGGGTGTCGGCGACGAGCACCCGTCCCCACGGATCGGCGGTCATGCTGGTCGCGCCCGTGCCGGCCCGCAGCGCTTGCTGCACCCGCCCGTCGGCGCCGAGCGCCGTCACCGACGTCTGCCCGCGGTCCAGCACGACGGTCGTATCGCCCTGCGTGGCAAGCGAATCGACGCGAGCGAAAATCTTGCTGCGGTTCTCGACGGTAACGGCGCCCGCCTCGCCCGGCGCCGCGGCCAGGGTATAGACGGCGCCGTCGGCGCTGCCCAACACCAGTTTGCCGTCGGCCCGCCGGGCGATGGCGGTGAAGTCCACCTCGCCGGCGCCCGCGACGTTCACCCGGGTCGCACCCCGACCGGTCAGGTCGACGGCGACGTATCCGCCGCGAGCCGCCGCGTACAGCGTGCCGTGGCCGCCGGCGGTCAGCGCGGTGGCCGGCCCGGGCAGGGCGACGGTCCGGGGCGCGAGCTGCGCGTCGGGGAAGACGGTGACCGATGCGGGCGCCGCCGGATCGGCGCCCGGCGCCAGGACCGCGAGTTGACGGGTATCGGCGTCGAACACCGCCGCGACGGCGTGGGCGGCGAGTGGTCGCACCGCGCCCGCGGGGGGTTGCGCCGCGGGCGGAGACACCGCCGGCCGGGCCGGATCGATGGTGCGGGGCGCGGCGACGAGCGGATTCGACGAGCAGCCGACCGGCCCACCCAGCAAAAGGGCTAGGCCGGCGACGGCGACCACGAAAGGCCTATGAGCTGCCGAGTTGCGGCGGCGAGGCTGTGACAGCAATGGTTTCCCTCGGCTCATGGGGGTGTACGCCCAAATTCTAAGGAACGGTTATGCATCCAAATGGGGTGTGCTGCCGACATCAACCCGGACCCGCGAGGTATGGTCGGCTTATGGCCGTCACCGCCGACCGTCATACGACGCATCAGGAGTTTGCTGTCGAAGAGATGTCGACAGGAATTTTCGCTAGCGGCTATGGAAAAGTCGGTGATGGACGGACTTTCTCCTTCCATATCGAGCACCGCTCTCTCGTTGTCGAGGTTTACCGGCCCCGCCTTGCCGGGCCCGTGCCGCAGGCCGAAGAGGTGGTCGCGACGGCGGTTCGCAGCCTGGTCGACATCGATCTGACCGACGAGCGCAGCCTGAGCGCGGCGGTCCGCGACTCCGTGGCGCACGCGGTGCCGGTTTCCCGCTAGTCGCACTGCGCCCACCGGGTACGGTCGTGGTCGTGACTGCGGTATCGGCGACCCAGGCGCGGTCGGACGCATGACCGTCATCCTCCTTCGCCACGGCCGGTCTACCTCTAACACTGCGGGCACCCTCGCCGGTCGCTCCGAGGGCGTCGACCTCGACGACAAGGGCCGCGAGCAAGCCGCCGGACTCATCGATCGCCTCGGCGACCTCCCGATCCGCGCCATCGTGACCTCGCCGCTGCTGCGCTGCCGCCGCACCGTCGAGCCGCTGGCCGAGGCGCTGTGCCTCGAGCCGCTCGTCGACGACCGGCTGGCGGAGGTCGATTACGGCGAGTGGACGGGACGCAAGATCGGCGAGCTCGTCAACGAGCCACTGTGGCGGGTCGTCCAGTCGCATCCCAGTGCCGCGGTGTTCCCCGGCGGCGAGGGCCTGGCACAGGTGCAGGCCCGTACGGTGGCTGCCATCCGCGAGCACGACCGGCGGTTGGCGGCCGAACACGGCGTTGACGCGCTG
>NZ_LZKC01000239.1:0-9290 GCF_001672685.1 Mycobacterium sp. E2462 | reverse complement strand
CGCGCCGCTCGGCGGGCTGCCCGCCGTCGCGCACTTACACCCGACGCTGGTCGCCGCCGAACCCGGCGACGAGGTGGCGCTGCGCCTCACCGCGGCCAGCGACTGCAGCGACGCCACGCTCGACAGCGCCGTGCGCCTGCTGTGCCCGGACGGCTGGTCCGCGACGCCCGCGGCGCTGCCCCTCACCCTGCCCAGCGGTGAGCACCGCGACGCCGACGTGCTGGTGTCCGTCCCGCCCGGCGCGCCCGCCGGGCTCTACCCCGTCCGGGCGCAGCTCGCCCTCACCGGGGCCGAGACGCCGGCCGCCTGGCGGCAGGTGGTCGAGGACGTGTGCCTGGTCACGGTCGGGCAGTGCCGGGACGCCGACCCGATCCACCTCGTCGCCGGGTTCGGCGGCGACCAGCGTCGGGTGTAAGTGCGCGACGGCGGGCAGCCCGCCGAGCGGCGCGGGCCCCCGGTTGTGCAGCCAGTAGCGGGCGTACAGGGGCTGGGCGGCTTCCGCCTGCGGTGCGAGCGGCGCGGGGTCCCCGGCGGCCCGCGGCAGCGGCAGCCGGGCGAGCAGCGTCGCCACCTGGTAGCCGTGCAGGTCGAGCGCGTCGACGGGCTCGCCGGCGGTTTCGAGCAGGTCGGCGCTCCGCAGGTCGGTCAGCGGCGCCAGCGGGGACTCGAGGGTGACGCGGGCGTCGGCGCCGGTGGTCTCGACCAACCGGACCGCGACCGCGTCGGGCCGCGGCGCGCGGGCGCTGCCGGCGGGCAACGGGTTGCCGGCCGCCTTGAGCGCCGCCAGGTGCACCGACGCGGCCGGCTCGACGCGCAGCAGCGACCCGGTCGGCGGCAGCGCCGCGCCGCCGCCGCCTGCGCGGACGGCCAGCAGCGGGTGCGAGAACTGGGCGCTGCGGGCCGGCAGCTGCGCGCGCCGCCAGTCGCCGTCGCCGCAAACCAGGGCGTAGTCGAAGTCGTGGGTCCAGTGCTGGAGCTGGAAGTTGGAGCCGTCCGGGGCGGTGCGGCGCGGCTCGTCGATCCAGATGCCCGACGGCCAGCCGGTGCACGAGCGCAGCAGGGCGGCGTGCAGCGTGCCTTGGGTGTCGACGGCGAAGCTGGGCACGCCGCGGTTGAGCAGCGCGACGGTGCGGTCTTCGAAGGCCTCGCCGGGCGGTGCGTGCCGCTGGGTCACGTCGATCTCGGCGTCGGTCAGGTCGGCCACCAGCGCCGCGACCGCCGCGGACAGGTCGCGGCCGTCGATCACCAGCACCGGCAGCGCCCGCGGACCGCGCAGGTCGGCGCCGGGCACCCACACGGCCGGCAGCGGCGCCTCGGCGGGCACCCAGACGCGGGCCTGCCCGGTGGCGGCCAGTTGCCGGTCGAGCTCGTCGGCGTAGCTGCGGCCGGCCAGCGTCAACAGCTCCCGGGTGAACGCGTTGCGGTCCGGCCCGCCCAGGGCGATCCGCAGGTCGGGCAGGTTGGAGTCGACGTCGAGGTCGCCGTAGCGCGCCTTGCCGGCCGCGCCGCAGGTGGCGGTGACGCCCGCGCGGACCAGCGCGACCATGAGGTCGCGCGCCAACGGGCCGGACAGCTCCTCGGCCGGGGACACCACCTCGGCGACCGACACCGCCCGCACCACCCGCTGCCCGACGCGCACCCGCACCGCCGAGGACAGCCCGAACCAGCCGAAGGCCGGGTTGTCCAGCGTCCACAGGTGCTCGGCGGTGTCCACCGAGCGCGTCTCGTCGGCGTGCAGCAGCGCGAATCCCCGCCCGATGACGGCGTCGCCGACCTCGCTGACCGGCGTGGCGCCGGGCACCGGGCAGGGCCAGCGCAGCCGCACCAGCCGGTCCGCACCGGTGAACTCGTCGACGGTGGTGCGGCAGTCGACCCGCGGCACGCCCCGCCACAGCGTGAGGGTCTGGGTGTAGCGCAGCACACCCTCGATGCGGCCCTGAACCACCAGCCGCTCGCCGAGCGGGCCGCGGTAGGCCCGCACCTGGGCCGGCCGCTCCGACGAGCACACCACGGGCCCCTTGGGCAGCAGGTGCCACGGCCCCTCGCCCTGCGTCGGGTGCGCGGGGTATTCCTCGTAGACGGCGAGTTCGTTGCCCACCTTTCCGGCGGCCAGCAGTTCGCGGCCGCCGTGCCGCAGCGACGCGACTCCGCCGCCGCGGGCCGGATCGACTTCCAGCCGGTAGTGCTCGTTCGCGATCGCGGCGCCGGACGTCGGCGCCCACCCGTCCGCGGCGGCGGCCGGCGCCAGCCGGTAGGCTCGCCAGCCCAGCGACGGCACGTCGCTCGCCAGCCACCGCACCGTCCGGCCGCCGTCCTCGACGTGGGCGGGGAGCTCGGCGCCGGCGGCGTCGAACACCCGTACCCCGGCGCCGACCGGTGCGTCGAGCCGCGCCGTGACGATGTCGGTGCGCGGCTGGGCCAGCGGGTTCCACACCACGACGTCGCCCGGGGCGGCCGCGACCGCGCCGGTCAACCGGGCCAGCGAGGCGTCGCGGGCGCCGCGGCCGAGGTCCCAGGCGTCGCGCCAGCCGGTCAGCAGGTCCAGGTAGACCTGGTCGGATTCCGACCCGGTGATCGCGTCGTGGTGCGCGCCGTACGCCAGCTGCACCCACGCCTTGGCCAGCGCCGCCTGCGGGTACTCCGCGCCGGTCAGCCCCGCCGCGAACACCGCGAACCGCTCGGCCTGGAGCACGGCGTTCTCGGCGGACCGGTTGGCCTGCTTGGTGTCGATGTACGACACGTCCTTACCGGTGTAAATCGGGTTCATGTCGCGGGTCTGCGGCGACGGTTGCGCGCCGCGCTGCGCCAGCTCGGCGCGCACGGCGGCGAAGAACTCGCGCGGCGTCGCGCACACAAAACGTGGCCACGTGTACCGCGCCGCCCAGTCGCGGTGGATCGCGGTCACCCACTTGTTGGGCGGCGTGTAGTCGGTGCCGACGGGCAGCAGCACGTTGCGGGTCAGCGCGACGGCGGCGAGCTGATCGAACAGCTCGAACGTGGCGGCCTCGGCGTCGGCCAGCGAGGTCGCCGAGTCCATCCACCAGCCCGCGGAGTAGTGCGCGGGCATGTAATGGGTCAGCAGGCCGCGGCCCGAGGGTGCGATCCACTCGAACTCGCTGCTGAACTGCATGCGCTCGAACCCGGGCTCGCCGGGCCGCCCGGGACCAGGACCCCACTGATGGTGCGGGCCGCGCGCCCAGGAACTCGACGTCAGGCCGGCGTCGGCGGCCATCCCGGGGAACTGCGGGTCGTGGCCGAACACGTCGAGCTGCCACGCCGTGGCCGGGTCGGCCCCGAGCACGTCGCGCTGAAAACCCATGCCGTGCACCAGGTTCCGGATGGTGGTCTCCGGGCTGGTCAGGTTCGTGTTGGGTTCGTTGTAGGTGCCGCCCATGACCTCCACGCGGCCCTCGGCGATGAAGCGGCGCAGGTCGGCCCGGTCCTCGGGCCGGGTGTCCCAGTACGGCTTGAGGTAGTCGACCTCGGCCAGTACGAACTTGTACTCGGGTTCGCGGCGGGCCATCTCCAGGTGCGCGTGCACCAGCTCGAAGGCGTTGGTCTGGCGGGCCCGCCCGGGCGGGTCCTCGGTCCATTCGCTGGTGTAGGCGCCCTGGGTGTTCCACCACACCGGGTCGTAGTGGAAGTGGCTGACCATGAACATGGTCCAGCCGGGCTCGGCGACGGCGAACTCGAACGGCAACCGCCGATCGCCGGCGTGCACCGTCGCGGCCCGCCGCTCGCCGACGACGGCCGAGTCGACGGTCACGGGAACCTCGACGGCGTCGTCCCCCACGGCCGCGACCGCGTCGCCGCGCAGGCCGTCACCGTCGATGTGCACCGGCGTCGGCTCGGTCACCTCGGCGACGCCGACCCGCACCAGCTGCAGCGGCGCATCCGCCGGCCCGACGAACAGCTTCTCCGCCCGGGCCGAAACCAGCTGCATCCCCGCACTTTACGGCGCGGGCGACCGAAGATCGACCTACGATCGAGCGATGCCCGCCCTGGCCCCGCCCGTCGCCGACGAACGCAGCGCCCTGCGTGACTACCTGGCTTTCCACCAAAGCGCGTACTTCGCGGTCAGCTACGGCCTCACCGACGAACAGGCCCGGTCCACGCCGTCGGTCAGCCCGCTGTCGATCGGCGGGCTGGTCAAGCACGTCACCGCCATGCAGCGCAGCTGGATGGCGCGGGTGGCCGCCGCGCCCGACCTGCCGCCGCACGACCCGCGCCCGTTCGACGAGATCGCCCGCGAGTTCGCCGACCAGCACGTGATGGGGCCCGACGAGACCCTGGCCGGCCTCCTGGAAGCCTTCGCGGCGCGCAACGCCGAGTCGCTGCGGCTGGTGGAGGCGGCCGACCTGGACACCCCCGTCCCGGTGCCGCAGGACATCCCCTGGTTCCCCAAGAACCAGCAGGCGTGGTCGGTGCGCTGGGTGATCCTGCACGTGATCAACGAGCTCGCCCGTCACGCGGGGCACGCCGACATCATCCGGGAGACCATCGACGGCGCCACCATGTACGAGCTGATCGCCGGGCTGGAGGGCTGGTCGGTCCGGGGCTGGGTGCAGCCCTGGCAGAAAGGCTGACGGCCGGCCGGCGAATTGGGATTTGCTCCGGCCGATTTGGCACACTGCAGTGATGAGCTCTACCAAGCATCGCGAGGGGGCCAAGCTCGATCGCGTGCCGCTTCCGGTCGAGGCGGCTCGGGTGGCGGTCACCGGTTGGCAGGTCACCCGCACCGCGGCCCGCGTCGTCACCAAGCTGCCCGGCAAGGGCCCGTGGCAGCAGAAGGTGATCAAGCAGCTTCCGCAGACCTTCGCCGACCTGGGTCCCACGTACGTCAAGTTCGGGCAGATCATCGCCTCCAGCCCCGGCGCGTTCGGCGAATCGCTGTCCCGCGAATTCCGCGGCCTGCTCGACCGGGTGCCGCCCGCCGACGCCGACGAGGTGCACAAGCTGTTCGTCGAGGAGCTCGGCGGCGACCCGTCGGAGCTGTTCGCCACCTGGGAGGAGACGCCGTTCGCGTCGGCGTCCATCGCGCAGGTGCACTACGCGACCCTGCACACCGGCGAGGACGTCGTCGTCAAGATCCAGCGCCCGGGCATCCGGCGCCGCGTCGCGGCCGACCTGCAGATCCTGAAGCGCTTCGCGCAGGCGGTCGAACTGGCCAAGCTGGGCCGCCGGCTGTCCGCGCAGGACGTGGTCGCGGACTTCTCCGACAACCTCGCCGAAGAGCTGGACTTTCGCCTCGAGGCGCAATCCATGGACGCGTGGATCTCGCACCTGCACGCGTCGCCGCTCGGGAAGAACATCCGGGTACCGCAGGTGCACTGGAACTTCACCACCGAGCGGGTCCTGACGATGGAGCGGGTGCACGGCATCCGCATCGACGACGTCGCCGCCATCCGCAAGGCCGGCTTCGACGGGGTCGAGCTGGTCAAGGCGCTGCTGTTCAGCCTGTTCGAGGGCGGGTTGCGACACGGCCTGTTCCACGGCGACCTGCACGCCGGCAACCTGTCGGTCGACGACCAGGGCCGCATCGTGTTCTTCGACTTCGGAATCATGGGGCGCATCGACCCGCGGACCCGCTGGCTGCTGCGCGAACTGGTCTACGCGCTACTGGTCAAGAAGGACCACGCCGCGGCCGGCAAGATCGTGGTGCTGATGGGCGCCGTGGGCACCGTCAAGCCCGAGGCCCAGGCCGCCAAGGACCTCGAGAAATTCGCCACCCCGCTGACCATGCAGACGCTGGGCGACATGTCCTACGCCGACATCGGGCGCCAGCTCTCGGCGCTGGCCGACGCCTACGACGTCAAGCTGCCCCGCGAGCTGGTGCTCATCGGCAAGCAGTTCCTCTACGTCGAGCGCTACATGAAGCTGCTCGCCCCGCGCTGGCAGATGATGTCCGATCCGCAGCTCACCGGGTACTTCGCCAACTTCATGGTCGAGGTCAGCCGTGAGCACTCCTCCGACGTCGAGGTCTGAGGGCGTGCAGGTCCGCACCGGAACCGCCATCGCCTCGGACCCGCAGGGCGAGGTGAAGCTGTACTACGAGGACATGGGCGACGTCGACGATCCGCCCGTCCTGCTGATCATGGGGCTCGGCGCCCAGCTGCTGCTGTGGCGAACCGGGTTCTGCGAGAAGCTGGTCAACCACGGTCTGCGCGTCATCCGCTACGACAACCGCGACGTCGGCCTGTCCGGCCGGACGCAGCACCGCAGCTCGGGGCAGCCCTTGGTGGAGCGGCTGGCCCGCTCCTATGTCGGTTTGCCGAGCAAGTCCGCCTACAAGCTGGAGGACATGGCCGACGACGCGGTGGCCGTGCTGGATCATCTGGGCATAGAGCGCGCGCACATCGTGGGTGCCTCGATGGGCGGCATGATCGCCCAGATCGTCGCGGGACGGTTCCCGGAGCGCACCAGGAGCCTGGGCATCATCTTCTCCAGCAACAACGCGCCGTTCCTGCCGCCGCCCGGCCCTCGTCAGTTGCTGGCGCTGCTGCGGGGTCCGTCCCCCGATTCGCCGCGTGAGGTGATCATCGACAACACCGTGCGCGTTGGCACCATCATCGGTAGCCCGCGCTACCGGGTGCCCGACGAGCAGGCCCGTGCCGAGGCGGCGGAGGGATACGACCGCGCCTACTACCCGCAGGGCGTCGCGCGGCATTTCAGCGCCGTCCTGGGCAGCGGCAGCCTGCTTCGCTACAACCGCCGAACGACCGCGCCGACCGTGGTGATCCACGGCAAGGCGGACAAGCTGATGAGGCCCTCCGGCGGCCGGTCAATTGCCCGCGCAATACCCGGCGCCCGATTGGTGTTATTCGACGGAATGGGCCATGATCTGCCACAGCAGTTGTGGGATCAGGTCATCGGCGTGCTGACGAGCAACTTCGCCAAGGAGAGCTGAGCCAAAAACACTCGAGAGAAACACTTCCCCGCGAACTCAGTCTGCGTCGCCGGGTTGTACGGTTGTCGAAGGAGGGTGGGTGTACCAATGGCTAAGCTGAAGCCGTATTACGAAGAGTCGCAGGCGACCTACGACATCTCAGACGACTTCTTCGCGCTGTTCCTCGACCCCAACATGGTCTACACGTGCGCCTACTTCAAAGACGACGACATGACGTTGGAAGAGGCTCAGCTGGCCAAGCTCGACTTGGGCTTGGACAAGCTCAACCTCGAGCCCGGCATGACGTTGCTGGACGTGGGCTGCGGCTGGGGCGGCGCGGTGGTGCGTGCCGTCGAGAAATACGACGTCAACGTCATCGGCATCACGCTCAGCCGCAACCACTACGCGCGCACCAAGGCGCGGCTCGCCGCGCTCCCGACGACGCGGCGCGCCGAGGCCCGGCTGCAGGGGTGGGAAGAGTTCGACGAGCACGTCGACCGGATCATCAGCTTCGAGGCCTTCGACGCGTTCAAGAAGGAACGGTGGCCGGCGTTTTGGGATTGGGCCTATAAGACGCTCCCGGCCGGCAGCCGCATGATGATGCACAGCATTTTCACCTACCCGCAGTCGGAATGGAAAGAGCGTGGCATTCCGATCACGATGACGGATCTGCGTTTCTTCCACTTCCTGGGCAAGGAAATCTTTCCCGGCGGTCAGATGTGTGGTGAGCCGGACATCGTCGACTTGGCTCAAGACAGCGGTTTTGCGGTCGAGCAGATCCAATACCTGCGACCGCATTATGCGCGCACCCTCGACATGTGGGCGGCCAACCTGGAAGCCAATCGCGACCGCGCTATCGCCATCCAATCCGAAGAGGTCTACAACCGCTTCATGCGCTACCTGACCGGCTGTGCGGAGCTGTTCCGCAAGGGCATCTCGAACGTCGCGCAGTTCACCCTGACCAAGTAGGCGCTTTAGCCGTAACGCCGCTTGGTTTGACGCGCCGCCGAACCGGATATTTGCCGAGCACAGGCGCGGGGAATTCTTTCGGGGGCGTTCTTCCGAGCCTCGAGTGCAGCTCGAGCCCGGAAAGGCAGACACGGCATGGCAACAAATCTGACGCCCCATTTCGAGGACGTGCAAGCGCACTACGACCTCTCCGACGACTTCTTCCGCCTGTTCCTCGATCCGTCGCAGACCTACAGTTGCGCATACTTCGAGCGCGACGACATGACGCTCGAAGAGGCGCAGCTCGCCAAGATCGATTTGTCGCTGGGCAAGCTGGGGCTGCGGCCGGGCATGACGCTGCTCGACGTCGGCTGCGGGTGGGGGGCGACCCTGCGCCGGGCGATCGAACGCTACGACGTCAACGTCGTCGGACTAACCCTGTCGAAAAACCAGGCCGCCCACGTGCAGCAGTCGTTCGAGGAGATGGGCGGCTCGCGCAGCAAGCGGGTGCTGCTGTGCGGCTGGGAGGAATTCGACGAACCCGTCGACCGCATCGTGTCGATCGGGGCGTTCGAGCACTTCGGCCGCGACCGCTACGACGACTTCTTTGCCATGGCCCACCGGGTGCTGCCCAACGACGGCGTCATGATGCTGCACACGATCACCGCCCTGACCCGCGACCAGCTCAGCGAGCAGGGCCTGCGCACGTCGCTGGAGATGATCCGCTTCCTCAAGTTCATCCTCACCGAGATCTTCCCGGGCGGCGGCGCCCCGACCATACCGATGGTCGAAGAACACTCCGCCAAGGCGGGATTCACCCTGACCCGGCGCCAGTCGTTGCAGCCGCACTACGCGCGGACCCTGACGCTGTGGGCCAACGCGCTGCAGGCGCATAAGGATCAGGCGATCGAGTTGCAGTCCCCCGAGGTCTACGAGCGCTACGAGAAGTACCTGACCGGCTGCGCGAAGGCGTTCCGGTCGGGCTGGGTCGACGTCAACCAGTTCACGCTGGAAAAGTAGACTGATGCACCGGCGGTCGGGCGCGACGCGCGCCCCACCGGAGTTAACTACACCTCTACATTGGGTATCGTTGCAGGTCGCGCCGCGCCATTCGGGCCAGCGCGGACGTTGGTGGCAGTGACCTCTTCGAGGAGAACAGGACGAACATGGCTGAGCAATCGACTGGGCCCACGAAGACACGCACGCGGTTCGAAGACATCCAGGCGCACTACGACGTCTCCGACGAATTCTTCGGCCTCTTTCAGGACGCCACCCGGATGTACAGCTGCGCGTACTTCGAGCCCGACGACCTGACGCTCGAGCAGGCGCAGTACGCCAAGATTGATCTCAACCTCGACCAGCTCGACCTCAAGCCCGGGATGACGCTGCTGGACATCGGCTGCGGCTGGGGCAGCACCATGAAACGCGCCGTCGAGCGGTTCGACGTCAACGTCAT
>NZ_LZKC01000238.1:0-17965 GCF_001672685.1 Mycobacterium sp. E2462 | reverse complement strand
AAGTGGGCGAGGATGCGGCGGGCCGTCGGCTCCAGCTTGGACGTGGCGACCGCGAGCCGGACGCCGGCGGCGCGCAGCAAATGCCTGGAGCGTTTACTGGCGTGTCGGTCGCCGGGCGGCGGGCGGGGTCCCGCGCGCGCCCGGCGGTGCCGTCGGCGCTGCCCGGTTGGATGCCCCGTCGAACGCCCGATCAACGCGTGTCGGCGATGGTCGACAATGGTGGGGTGACACACGCCAACCCGGCGGCAACCCCGCCGGAGACCGACGCGCGCCCCGGCGCGGGCCTGGTGATCTTCGACCTCGACGGCACGCTGACCGATTCGGCGGAGGGGATCGTGGCCAGCTTCCTGCACGCGCTCGACCACGTGGGCGCCCCGGCGCCCGACGGCGACATCGTCGCGCAGATCGTGGGGCCGCCGATGGACGACACCTTCCGGTCCCTGGGCCTCGACGACGCCGAGGCGGCCATCGCGGCGTTTCGCGCCGAATACGGCAGCCGCGGCTGGGCGATGAACACGGTGTTCGACGGGATCGAGGCGCTGCTGACCGACCTGCGCGCCGCCGGCGTCCGGCTCGCGGTCGCCACGTCCAAGCTGGAGCCGACGGCCCGCCGCATCCTCGCCCACTTCGGCCTCGACCGGCATTTCGAGGTGATCGCCGGCGCCAGCCCCGACGGTTCGCGCAAGACCAAGGTCGAGGTGCTGGCGCACGCCCTGGCGCAGCTGCGCCCGCTGCCCGAGCGCGTCCTGATGGTCGGTGACCGCAGCCACGACGTCCACGGCGCCGCCGCGCACGGCATCGACACCGTGGTGGTCGGCTGGGGCTACGGCCGGGCCGACTTCCCCGACGGTGCCGACGAGTGTGTGACGCACGCCGCGACCATCGACGACCTGCGGAGGGCGCTGGGTGTCTGAGCCGAACCTGCACGTCACCTTCGTGTGCACCGGCAACATCTGCCGGTCGGTGATGGCCGAGAAGATGTTCGGCGACCAGCTGCGCCGGCGCGGGCTGGGCGACGCGGTGCGGGTCAGCAGCGCGGGCACCGGGCACTGGCACGTCGGCGAGGGCGCCGACCGCCGCGCCGCGGGCGTCCTGAGGGCGCACGGCTACTCCACGGAGCACCGCGCGGCCCAGGTCGACGACGAGCATCTGGGCGCCGACCTGGTGGTGGCGCTGGACCGCAATCACGCCCGCATGTTGCGCCAGTGGGGCGTGGACGACGGCCGGGTCCGGATGCTGCGGTCGTTCGACCCGCGCAGCAGCGCCCACACCCCGGACGTCGACGACCCGTACTACGGCGACATCGACGACTTCGAACGCGTCTACAGCGTCATCGAGGCCGCGCTGCCCGGCCTGCACGACTGGGTCGACCAGCGGCTGGCGCAGAACGGATCGCCCTGATGCCGGGGGCGCGCCGGGGCCTGGCCTTCCTGCTGCGGCCGGGCTGGATCGCGCTGGCGCTGGTGGTCATCGCCTTCGCGTACCTGTGCTTCACCGTGCTCGCGCCGTGGCAGCTCGGCAAGCACAACCGGACGTCGCGGGAGAACCACCAGATTGAGACCTCCCTCAACACGGCGCCGGTCCCGTTGAATCAGCTTCTGCCACACCAGGATTCGAGCGCTCCGGACGCGCAGTGGCGGCGGGTGACGGCCACCGGGCACTACCTGCCCGACGTGCAGGTGCTGGCCCGCCTGCGGGTGATCCGGGGCGACCAGGCCTTCGAGGTGCTGGCGCCGTTCGCGGTCGACGGCGGGCCGACGGTCCTGGTCGACCGCGGCTACGTGCGGCCCGAACCGGGCTCCCACCCGCCGCTCATCGCCCGTCCGCCGCAGGGCACCGTGACCATCACGGCCCGCCTCCGCGACTCCGAGCCCGTCCCGCCGGGCAAGGAACCGTTCTCCCGGGACGGTTTCGAGCAGGTGTACGCCATCAACACCGGGCAGGTCGCGACCCTGACGAAGGTCCCGCTCGCCGGGTCGTATCTGCAACTGGTCGACGACCAACCCGGCGGCCTCGGCGTCGTCGACGTGCCGCACCTGGACGCCGGGCCGTTCCTGTCCTACGGCATCCAGTGGATCTCGTTCGGCATCCTCGCGCCGATCGGCTTGGGCTACTTCGCCTATTCCGAGCTGCGGGTCCGCCGGCAGGAGCGGCAGCGGGCCGCCGCCTCCGAGCAACCCCCGGCCGCCGCCTCTGCGGAAGCGGCGCCCTCCGCGCCCGCGCCGCCGACGGTCGAGGCCAAACTCGCCGACCGCTACGGCCGCCGGCGCTGACCCCGCCGCGGCCAGGCGCCGGCGATGCCGGCCGCCGCGCCCGCCTGCACCAGCCTCGACAGCGCCACCGCGCGGCGCAGGTCGGCGATGGTCGGCTCCCTGCCGTCACCCAACGTCGGCCGGATCTGCAGCTCGTGGCGGTACTGCGTCGGCCCGCCGAGGCGCACGCCCAACGCGCCGGCGAACGCCGCCTCGACCACGCCGGCGTTCGGGCTCGGGTGCCGCGCGGCGTCGCGGCGCCACGCCCGCACCGCGCCCCGGGCCGACCCGCCGACCAGCGGCGCGCACAGCATTACCAGCGCCGCCGTCACCCGCGCCGCCAGGTAATTGGCGACGTCGTCCAATCGCGCGGCGGCCCAACCGAATTGCAGGTAGCGCGGTGAGCGGTAGCCGATCATCGAGTCGAGGGTGTTGACGGCCCGGTAGGTCAACGCCCCGGGCGCACCGCCCGCGGCCGCCCAGAGCAACGGCGCCACCTGGGCGTCCGAGGTGTTCTCCGCGATCGACTCCAGCGACGCCCGCACCAGGCCCGCGGTGTCCAGCGACGCCGGGTCGCGTCCGCACAGCGATGGCAGCAACGCCCGCGCCCCCGCGATATCGCCGCGCTGCAGCAGCTCGCTCATCGCCAATCCCGTTCGGCCCAGCGACGTTCCGCCGAGGCTCACCCAGGTGGCCGCGGCGGTGACCGCGATCGACGGCGCCCGGCCGCGGCGGTCGGCGGTGCGCTGCAGCGCCACGCCCAGCAGCCCGAGCGCCCCGACCAGCACGCCGACGTGCACCGCGCCCGCGGCCCGGTCGTCGCGGTAGGTGACACCCTCGAGTGCCGCGGCGGCACGGCCGTAGACCGCGACCGGGTGGCCGCGTCGGGGATCGGCGAACGCCAGGTCTGCCAGGTAGCCGATCAGCACGCCGGCGATCCGGGTCCGCCTCCCCACCAGGGCAGCGTCTCACACCGGCCGCGTCGGTCAGGGCACCGCCAAGATCACGACGGCGACGAGGACCAGCAGCGCGGCGGCCACCAGCGACGCCAGGAGCAACAGCAGCCACCGCGGCCCGGCCGCGGGGGTGGTGCCCGGACTGGCCGAGGGCGCCAGGCCCCACTTACCGCGCAGCAGGTTGGGGGGTCGGGCGGGGGCGGGGTCGCGCCGTTTCCATAACTCATCTGGCGCCGGGTGCCCGCTCACGGCGGGATCTAACGCCGTTGACCCGATCCCCGGTACTCGCGCGCGGCCGGTCCGGCGAATCACCCCGCGATTAGAGTCGGCCACATGCCTTTTCCAGCGCTCAACCACGTCGCGGTCACGGTCCGCGACCTCGCGATCAGCGGACCCTGGTACCGCGCACTGTTCGGCGCCGATCCCATCCTCGACGAGCACACCGACGCCGGATTCCACCACCTGGTGTGGCTGCTCGACGGCGGCACCGTGTTCGGCATCCACCAGCACGACGACCGCGCGCCGGACGAGCCCTTCGACGAGCGCCGGGTCGGGTTGGACCACGTCGGTTTCGGGTGTGCGGCCCGGGCGGACCTGGAGGACTGGGTCACGCGGCTGAACGCTGTGGGCGTGGCGCACGGGGGCATCGTCGACGCCCCCTACGGCTCGGGGCTGAGCTTCCGCGACCCCGACGGCATCGCCCTGGAGTTCTTCGCGCCGCCCGGCTGAGCCCGCTCAGCGAACGGTGGCGAAGAAGGCCCGGACGTCCTCGACGAACAGGTCCGGCTGCTCGAAGGCGGCGAAGTGGCCGCCACGCGGCATGTCGGTCCAGCGGGTGATGTTGTACACCGGCTCACACCAGCTGCGCGGCGACTTGACCAGCTCGTGCGGGAAAGCGGCGATGCCGGTGGGTAATTCGACCCCGTCGAACTGGCCCCAGGAGCGGAAGCTCTCCCAGTACAGCCGGGCCGACGAGGCGCCGCTGCCGGTGACCCAGTAGAGCATCACGTTGTCGAGCATCTCGTCGCGGGTGAGCGCGTTCTCGGGATGACCGTCGCAGTCCGTCCAGGCCCAAAACTTCTCGACGATCCAGGCCAGCTGCCCCACCGGCGAGTCGACCAGCCCGTAGCCCAGGGTCTGCGGCCGGGTGGACTGCTGCTTGGAGTAGCCGGTGCCCCATTCCCGGTGCTCGGCCATCGCGGCCAACGCGCGTTGCTCGACCGGGCTCGGGTTTTTCAGCGCCTCCTTGGTGGGCCGCCCGATGGGCATGTTGAGGTGGATGCCCGCGCAGTGGCCGCCGTTCTGCCCGATCTGGGTAGTCACGGCGGCGCCCCAGTCGCCGCCCTGGGCGCCGTATCGGTCGTAGCCCAGGCCCAGCATCAAGGTCTCCCACGCCGCGGCGATCTTCCCGACCCCCCACCCGGTGCTGGTCGGCTTGCCGGAGAAGCCGTAGCCGGGCAGCGACGGGCACACCACGTGGAAGGCGTCCTCAGCGCGTCCGCCGAAGGCGGTGGGATTGGTCAGCGGCTCGATCACCTTATGGAACTCGACGATCGAGCCGGGCCAGCCGTGGGTGATCACCACCGGGAACGCGTCGGCGTGCGGCGACCGTTGGTGGATGAAATGGACTTCCAGGCCGTCGATTTCGGTGGTGAATTGGTCGAAGCGGTTGAGGGCTGCTTCCCGGGAGCGCCAGTCGTAGCCGTCGGCCCAATAGCCGGCCAGCTCGCGGGTGTAGCCCAGCGGTATGCCTTGGCTCCAGTCGTCCACGCATTCGGCCTCCGGCCAGCGGGTGCGCGCGAGCCGCGAGCGCAGGTCGTCGAGAACGTCGTCGGGTACGTCGATGCGAAACGGTTTCACGCGTTCATCGTGCCCCCGGCCGCCGCGGCCGCGACGGCTGCCCCGCTGCGCGGCCACCCGGCGGCGCGCCGGGAGACGGCTGGTGGGCGCGGACGGTATCGAACCGCCGACCGCTGGTGTGTAAAACCAGAGCTCTACCACTGAGCTACGCGCCCCATGCCCGCCGGGCAGGCTACACGCCCAACGCCCTAGTACCCAAAACTCTCAGCCCCGCAAGGCCGCCAGCGCGTCGGTCCACAGCCGCCGGTCGCGGGACTCGCCGGGCTGCTTGCACTCGGCGAACCGGATGATGCCGGCGCGGTCGACGACGAAGGTGCCCCGGTTCGAGTAGCCGGCGTCGTCGTTGAACACGCCGTAGCTCTGGCTGACCGCCCCGTGCGGCCAGAAGTCCGACAGCACGGGGAAGGTGAACCCGCTCTCCAGCGACCAGATCCGGTGCGTGGGCGGCGGCCCCACCGAAATGGCCAGCGTCGCGGTGTCGTCGTTCTCGAACTCGGGCAGGTGGTCGCGCACCGCGTCCAGCTCCCCCTGGCAGATGCCGGTGAAGGCGAGCGGGAAGAACACCAGCAGCACGTTCTTGGCGTCGCGGAAGGAGCTGAGGGTGACGCGCTGCTGATTCTGGTCGCGCAAGGTGAAATCGGGTGCCGTCGTGCCGACCGGCAGCATCAACGCTTCCCGGCCCGGGATTTCGGCTGCACCAGCCGGCTGGCGCTCCAGTCGCCCAGGTTGACCGAGGAGGTGGGCATCAGGCCGGCGGTCGGCGCGGCCTCGGCGATCTCGGCCGGCAGCACGTGGCCCGGCTTGCCGGTCTTGGGGGTCAACACCCAGATGACGCCGTCTTCGGCCAGCGCGCTGATCGCGTCCATCAGGGTGTCCACCAGGTCGCCGTCACCGTCGCGCCACCACAACAGGACCACGTCGACGACCTCGTCGGTGTCCTCGTCGAGCAACTCCGAACCGCACGTGTCCTCGACGTCAGCGCGGATCTCGTCGTCGGTGTCTTCGTCCCAACCCCACTCCTGGACAACGTGGTCTCGTTGGATGCCCAGTTTGCGAGCGTAGCTCGGGGCGTGATCCGCCGCGACCACCGTGGAGCCTCCTTAAACATCCGCGCGCTGTGCGATGGGGTTTATCGTCGCACAGCCGCAAGCCGTTCCACACTTCCGCCTCATCAGGTTGCCAGGCAGAGCTTCACCGCGTTCGTCTTGGTGTCGTTGAGCTGGTGGACCCGTTTGTTGAATTCCGCGATGCCCGCGTGGGTTCCGATGGCGTTGGCGACGCCGTGCGCGGCGTCCATGTAGGCGTTGAACGCGTCCTTGATCTGCTGGGACAGCGCGTCGTTGAAGCTTTTCGCGACCGCGGAGGCGCTGTTGTTCAGCGCGTCGATCGCGGGGCCCTCGGTGGGCCCGGTGTTGCGACCGTCGTTGAACGCCCGCACGTACTCGTTGACCTTATCGATCGCTTCCTTGCTGGTGGAAAGCATCGACACGCACGACGTGCGCACCGCCTTGGTGGTCAGCGACTGCTGCCGCTGGGACTCGTGGACGCTGGACGTCGCGATCGAAGCGGATACCGACGCCGACACCGACTGCCGGTAGGCGGGCGCCAGCTTGGTGTCGGGGGCGGCCGTGCCGCCGGTGACGGCGGTGCAGCCCACGATCCCCATCAGCGTCACCGCGAGGCAGCCGACGGCCAGGGCACCTCGCCGGGGCACTCCTCCCGCCCGCGGGCGCCGGACGCCGCGCCAACCGATGACCACGCGTCCTGACGTTACCGGGTGAGCGAGGTCAACGGGCCCGCTACTCGCCGAGTTGACCGCGACGGGTGAACTCCTCGCGGCTTGGAAGGCGTCGGATACGCGCCGGATGCGCGGGTGCGGCACGATGGTGGGGCGGGCCGCTTGCGAGGCCCGCAGGCACGAATCCCGCCGACTACAGGAGTAGGGCGTTGACAACAGAATTCGCGCGCCACGATCTGGCCACCACCTCCGGCACCACCGGCGAACCGGACCGCGTTCGGGTGATCCGCGAGGGCGTGGCGTCCTACTTGCCCGACATCGACCCGGAAGAGACGTCGGAGTGGCTCGAGTCGTTCGACGAGCTGCTGGAACGCTCCGGCCCGTCGCGGGCGCGGTACCTGATGCTGCGGCTGCTCGAACGCGCCGGTGAGCAGCGGGTCGCCCTGCCGTCGCTGACGTCCACCGATTACGTCAACACCATTCCGACGGAGCTGGAGCCGTGGTTCCCCGGCGACGAGGACGTCGAGCGGCGGTACCGGGCGTGGATCCGGTGGAACGCGGCGATCATGGTGCACCGCGCGCAGCGCCCCGGAGTCGGTGTGGGCGGCCACATTTCGACCTATGCCTCGTCGGCGGCGCTGTACGAGGTCGGCTTCAACCACTTCTTCCGCGGCAAGTCGCACCCCGGCGGCGGCGACCAGGTGTTCATCCAGGGCCACGCGTCGCCGGGCATCTACGCGCGCGCCTTCCTGGAGGGCCGGCTGACCGCGGAGCGGCTGGACGGCTTCCGCCAGGAGCACAGCCACGCCGCCGGCGGCCTGCCGTCCTACCCGCACCCGCGGCTGATGCCCGACTTCTGGGAATTCCCCACCGTGTCGATGGGCCTGGGCCCGCTCAACGCCATCTACCAGGCGCGCTTCAACCACTACCTGCACGACCGCGGCATCAAGGACACCTCCGACCAGCACGTGTGGTGCTTCCTGGGCGACGGCGAGATGGACGAGCCGGAGAGCCGCGGCCTGGCGCACGTCGCGGCGCTGGAGGGCCTGGACAACCTGACGTTCGTGGTGAACTGCAACCTGCAGCGCCTCGACGGCCCGGTCCGCGGCAACGGCAAGATCATCCAGGAGCTGGAGTCGTTCTTCCGCGGCGCCGGCTGGAACGTCATCAAGGTGGTGTGGGGCCGCGAATGGGACGCCCTCCTGCACGCCGACCGCGACGGCGCGCTGGTGAACCTGATGAACACCACTCCCGACGGCGACTACCAGACGTACAAGGCCAACGACGGGGCCTACGTGCGCGACCACTTCTTCGGCCGCGACCCCCGCACCAAGGCGTTGGTGGACAACATGTCCGACGCCGAGATCTGGAACCTCAAGCGCGGCGGCCACGACTACCGCAAGGTCTACGCCGCCTACCGCGCCGCCGTCGACCACCACGGCCAGCCCACGGTGATTCTGGCCAAGACCATCAAGGGCTACTCACTGGGCGCCCACTTCCAGGGTCGCAACGCGACCCACCAGATGAAAAAGCTTGCGCTGCAAGATCTCAAGGACTTCCGCGACGCCATCCGCATCCCGATCAGCGACGCCCAGCTCGAGGAGGACCCGTACCTGCCGCCCTACTACCACCCCGGCCCGGACGCCCCGGAGATCCGGTACATGCTCGACCGCCGCCGCACGCTGGGCGGCTTCGTGCCCGAACGCCGGACCAAGGCGCGGGCGCTCAAGCTGCCGGCCCGCGATACCTATGCGGCGCTGAAGAAGGGGTCGGGACACCAAGAGGTCGCCACCACCATGGCGACGGTCCGCACCTTCAAGGAGGTGTTGCGCGACAAGGAAATCGGCCCACGCATCGTGCCGATCATTCCCGACGAGGCCCGGACCTTCGGCATGGACTCGTGGTTCCCGTCGCTGAAGATCTACAACCGCAACGGCCAGCTGTACACCGCCGTCGACGCCGAGCTGATGCTGGCCTATAAGGAAAGCGAAGTCGGGCAGATCCTGCACGAGGGCATCAACGAGGCCGGCTCGGTCGGCTCGTTCATCGCGGCGGGCACCTCCTACGCCACGCACAACGAGCCGATGATCCCGATCTACATCTTCTATTCGATGTTCGGGTTCCAGCGCACCGGTGACGGCCTGTGGGCGGCCGCGGACCAGATGACGCGCGGCTTCCTGCTCGGCGCCACCGCGGGCCGCACGACCCTGACCGGTGAGGGCCTGCAGCACGCCGACGGCCACTCGCTGCTGCTGGCCAGCACCAATCCGGCGGTCGTCGCCTACGACCCGGCCTTCGCCTTCGAGATCGCCTACATCGTCGAGAGCGGGCTGGCGCGCATGTTCGGGGACAACCCGGAGGACGTGTACTTCTACCTGACCGTCTACAACGAGCCGTACGTGCAGCCGGCCGAGCCCGAGGATTTCGACCCCGAGGGGCTGCTGCGCGGCATCTACCGGTATCGGGCCGCCACCGAGCAACGCGCCAGCACGGCGCAACTGCTGGCGTCCGGGGTGGCGATGCCCGCCGCCCTCAAGGCCGCCGACATGCTGGCCGCGGAGTGGGACGTCGCCGCGGACGTGTGGTCGGTCACCAGTTGGGGCGAGCTGAACCGCGACGGCGTGGCCGTGGAGAAGGCGAAGCTGCGCCACCCCGACCGCCCGGCCGGCACCGCCTACGTGACGCAGGCCCTGGCCAAGACGAGCGGCCCGGTCGTCGCCGTGTCGGACTGGATGCGCGCCGTCCCTGAGCTGATCCGGCCGTGGGTGCCCGGCACCTACCTCACGCTGGGCACCGACGGCTTCGGCTTCTCCGACACCCGGCCCGCCGCGCGGCGCTATTTCAACACCGACGCCGAGTCGCAGGTGGTCGCGGTGCTCGAGGCGCTGGCGCGCGACGGCGAGATCGACCCCTCGGTCCCGGTCGCCGCGGCCCGCCAGTACAAGATCGACGACGTGCTGGCCGCTCCGCAGCAGACGTCGGATCCGGGCCCGGGAGCCTGAGCGGCGTCCATCGCCCAGCGTGAAGCCAGTTTCACGTTCGTCGCCCAGCGTGAAAGCACCTTCACGCTCGGCCTCCGACGCACCCCAGCTTGGCGGAACTCTCCAGAAAAGGCGCGTACCTTTTAGGGGTGAATGACAACCCGTTCGCCGGTCCCTTCGCGAAGCAGCCGCGCTCGCCGCTCGAGCTGCTGGACACGGTCCCCGACTCGGTGCTGCGGCGGTTGAAGCAGTACTCCGGTCGGTTGGCCACCGAGGCGGTCACCGTCATGCAGGACCGGTTGCCGTTCTTCGCCGAGCTGGAGGCCTCCCAGCGCGCCAGCATGGCGCTCGTGGTGCAGACGGCCATCAACAACTTCGCCGAGTGGATGCAGGACCCACACAGCAACGTCAGCCACACCGCGCAGGCCTTCGAGCTGGTGCCCCAGGACCTGGCCCGGCGCATCGCCTTGCGCCACAGCGTCGACATGGCCCGCGTGACCATGGACTTCTTCGAGGAGGTCGTGCCGCTGCTGGCCCGCTCCGAGGACCAGCTCACGGCGCTGACGGTCGGCATCCTCAAGTACAGCCGCGACCTGGCCTTCACGGCCGCCACCGCCTACGCGAACGCCGCCGAGGCGCGCGGCACCTGGGACAGCCGAATGGAGGCCAGCGTCGTCGACGCGGTGGTCCGCGGCGACACCGGACCGGAGTTGCTGTCCCGCGCCGCGGCCCTGAACTGGGACACCACCGCGCCGGCCACGGTGGTGGTCGGCATCCCGGCACCCGGACCCGACGGCCCCGCCGTGCAGGGCAGCGACATCGCGGACCAGCGGGCCAGCCAGCACGTCCGCGACGTCGCCGCCCGCCACGGTCGCGCCGCGTTGACCGATGTGCACGGCACCTGGCTGGTCGCCATCGTGTCCGGCCAGCTGCCACCGACGGACAAGTTCCTCGGAGAGCTGCTGCAGGCCTTCTCCGACGGCCCCGTCGTCATCGGCCCCACCGCGCCCATGCTGACCGCCGCCTATCACAGCGCCAGCGAGGCGATCTCCGGGATGAACGCCGTCGCCGGGTGGCGCGGGGCGCCGCGGCCGGTGCTTGCCCGTGAGCTGCTGCCCGAACGGGCCCTGATGGGCGACGCGTCGGCGATCGTCGCGCTGCACACCGACGTGATGGGCCCCTTGGCCGACGCCGGGCCGACCCTGGTCGAGACTCTGGACGCCTTCTTAGACTCTGGCGGCGCGATTGAGGCCTGTGCCAGGAAGTTGTTCGTTCATCCAAACACCGTGCGCTACCGGCTCAAGCGGATCACCGACTTCACCGGGCGTGATCCCATGCAACCCCGCGACGCGTACGTGCTGCGCGTCGCCGCGACGGTGGGCCAGCTGAACTACCCAACGCCCCCGCTGGGAACTCTTAACAACGCCCGACCCGCGGCGTCGCTGCCGGTCAGAGGGCCTGTCCTGGGTAAATCGGGCTGACAGTGATTTACCCGACAGGTCGCGGCACGGTATCAAACACGTAGCTTACGGAGCGGTTTTGTAGGGAGTGCACAAAAACCTAAGACCAGGTTCATAATCTGTTACACCCGCCAAAACCGTTTCCACAGTGTTCTCTTAGACACGTGATCGCATTTCTCGCGCCCGGACAGGGTTCACAGACCGAGGGGATGCTCTCGCCGTGGCTTGACCTGGCGGGGGCGCAGGACCAGCTGGAGATCTGGTCGAAGGCCAGCGGCCTCGACTTGGTCCGGCTCGGCACCACCGCCTCGACGGAGGAGATTACCGATACCGCCGTCACCCAGCCCCTGGTGGTCGCGGCCACGCTGCTGGCCCACCAGGAGCTGACCAAGCGCGGCCTGCTCGCCGACACCGAACTCGTCGTCGCGGGGCACTCCGTCGGTGAGATCGCGGCCTACGCAATCGCCGGCGTGCTGGCCGCCGACGACGCCGTGGCGCTGGCCGCCACCCGCGGCGCGGAGATGGCCAAGGCCTGCGCCATCGAGCCCACCGGCATGTCAGCCGTGCTCGGCGGTGACGAGGCCGAGGTGCTGGCCCGGCTCGAGCAGCTCGACCTGTTCCCGGCCAACCGCAACGCCGTCGGCCAGATCGTCGCCGCCGGCCCCCTGACGGCGCTGGAGAAGCTCGCCGAGGACCCGCCGGCCAAGGCGCGAGTGCGCGCCCTGGGCGTCGCCGGCGCCTTCCACACCAAGCACATGGCCCCGGCCCTGGACCGCTACGCCGCCGCGGCGGCCGCCGTCCAGACCGCCGAGCCCACCGCCACGCTGCTGTCGAACCGCGACGGGAAGCCCGTCACCTCGGCGGCCGCGGCCATGGAGGCGCTGGTCGCCCAGCTCACCCAGCCGGTGCGCTGGGACCTGTGCACCGCGACGCTGCGCGATCTCCAGATCACGGCGGCCGTGGAGTTCCCGCCCGCGGGCACGCTCACCGGCATCGCCAAACGCGAACTTCGGGGGATCACGGCTCGCGCCGTCAAGTCGCCCGCGGACCTGGACGAGTTGGCCGGCCTGTCATAGCCGGCTCTCGCCAGGACAACCACAGATGCAACGTCAATCCGATTTGCACACAACACATTACGAAGGGAAATAGGCTGTGGCCGTCACTCAGGAAGAAATCATCGCCGGTATTGCCGAGATCATCGAAGAGGTAACCGGCATTGAGCCCTCCGAGGTCACCCCGGAGAAGTCGTTCGTTGACGACCTGGACATCGACTCGCTGTCGATGGTGGAGATCGCCGTGCAGACCGAGGACAAGTACGGCGTCAAGATCCCGGACGAGGACCTGGCCGGCCTGCGCACCGTCGGTGACGTGGTGTCCTACATCCAGAAGCTCGAGGAAGAGAACCCCGAGGCTGCCGAGGCGCTGCGCGCCAAGCTGGAGACGGACAACCCCGAGGCCGTCGCCAACGTCAAGTCCAGGCTGGAAGCGGACAAGTGACCAAGCCTTCCACTGCTAACGGCGGTTACCCCAATGTTGTGGTAACCGCTGTCGCGGCAACGACGTCGATCGCGCCGGACATCGAGAGCACGTGGAAGGGTTTGCTGGCCGGGGAAAGCGGCATCCACGTTCTCGAAGACGAGTTCATCACCAAGTGGGAGCTGCCGGTGCAGATCGGCGGCCACCTCAAGGAGCCGATCGACGAGCACATGGGCCGGCTCGACCTGCGACGCATGTCGTACGTCCAGCGCCTGGCCAAATATCTCAGCACCCAGCTGTGGGAGTCCGCCGGGGCCCCGGAGGTCGACCCTGACCGGTTCTCGGTCGTGGTGGGCACCGGGCTCGGCGGCGCCGAGCGGATCGTGGAGAGCTACGACCTGATGAACGAGGGCGGCCCCCGCAAGGTGTCGCCGCTCGCCGTTCAGATGATCATGCCCAACGGCGCCGCGGCGGTCGTGGGCCTGCAACTGGGCGCCCGCGCCGGGGTGATCACTCCGGTGTCGGCGTGCTCGTCCGGCTCGGAGGCGATCGCGCACGCGTGGCGCCAAATCGCCATGGGTGACGCCGATTTCGCCGTCTGCGGCGGTGTCGAAGGTCCGATCGAGGCGCTGCCCATCGCGGCGTTCTCGATGATGCGGGCCATGTCCACCCGCAACGACGAGCCCGAGCGCGCGTCGCGGCCGTTCGACAAGGACCGCGACGGGTTCGTGTTCGGTGAAGCCGGTGCGCTGATGATCATCGAGACCGAAGAGCACGCCAAGGCTCGCGGCGCCAAGCCGCTGGCCCGGCTGATGGGTGCGGGTATCACGTCGGACGCGTTCCACATGGTGGCACCGGCCGCGGACGGCGTGCGCGCCGGCCGCGCGATGACCCGCTCGCTCGAGTTGGCGGGGTTGTCGCCCAAGGACGTCGACCACATCAACGCCCACGGCACGGCGACGCCGATCGGTGACACCGCCGAGGCCAACGCCATCCGGGTTGCCGGATGTCAGGACGCCGCGGTCTACGCACCGAAGTCCGCACTGGGGCACTCGATCGGTGCGGTCGGGGCGCTGGAGTCGGTCCTCACGGTGCTGAGCCTGCGGGACGGCGTCATCCCCCCGACGCTGAACTATGAGACCCCCGATCCCGAGATCGACCTGGATGTGGTTGCGGGCGAACCTCGCTACGGCGATTTCCGTTACGCAATCAACAACTCGTTCGGGTTCGGAGGCCACAACGTGGCGCTCGCCTTCGGGCGCTACTGAGAGCACGACGTCCGGCGGCGCCGCGGGCCGTACGACCCGAGGAGTCGCCGGACAAGTTTGGAAGGAACGTTCGCAAGACCCATGACTGAGCTGGTTACCGGGAAAGCCTTCCCGAACGTGGTCGTCACCGCTGTTGCCATGACGACCGCGCTGGCCACCGACGCCGAGGACACCTGGAAGTTGTTGCTCGACGGCGAGAGCGGTATCCGGGTGCTCGACGACCCGTTCGTCGAGGAGTTCAAGCTCCCGGTCCGCATCGGCGGCCACCTGTTGGAGGAATTCGACAGCCAACTCACCCGGATCGAGCTGCGCCGCACGGGCTACCTGCAACGGATGTCGACCGTCTTGGGTCGGCGGGTGTGGGAGAACGCCGGCTCACCCGAGGTTGACCCGGACCGGCTGCTGGTGTCGATCGGCACCGGCCTGGGCTCCTCGGAGGAGATGGTCTTCAGCTACGACGACATGCGTCAGCGTGGCCTCAAGGCCGTCTCGCCGCTCGGGGTGCAGAAGTACATGCCCAACGGCGCCGCGGCGGCCGTGGGTCTGGAACGGCAGGCGAAAGCCGGTGTGATCACTCCGATTTCGGCATGCGCGTCCGGCTCCGAGGGCGTGGCTCAGGCGTGGCGCAACATCGTCTTCGGCGAGGCGGACATCGCGATCTGCGGCGGGGTCGAGACGAAGATCGAGGCGGTGCCGATCGCGGCGTTCTCGCAGATGCGCATCGTGATGTCGACGAAGAACGACGACCCGGCGGGCGCATGCCGCCCGTTCGACCGGGACCGCACCGGCTTCGTGTTCGGCGAGGCCGGCGCGCTCATGGTGATCGAGACCGAGGAGCACGCCAAGGCCCGCGGCGCCAACATCTTGGCGCGGGTGATGGGCGCCGGCATCACGTCCGACGGCTACCACATGGTGGCGCCCGACCCTGACGGCGAGCGGGCGGGGCATGCGATCACGCGCGCCATCCAGCTCGCCGGCCTGACGCCCGGCGACATCGACCACGTCAACGCCCACGCGACGGGCACGGTGGTGGGTGACCTGGCCGAGAGCCGGGCCATCAACAAGGCGATGGGCGGCCACAAGCCGGCCGTCTACGCCCCCAAGGCCGCACTCGGCCACTCCGTCGGCGCGGTCGGCGCGGTCGAGTCGATCCTCACCGTGCTGGCGCTGCGCGACCAGGTGGTGCCGCCCACGCTGAACCTGGAGAACCTCGATCCCGAGATCGACCTGGACGTGGTGGCGGGCAAGCCCCGCCCCGGCAACTACGACTACGCAATCAACAACTCGTTCGGCTTCGGCGGCCACAACGTGTCGCTCGTGTTCGGCAAGTACTGACCCCAGATCCGAAGAGCAACACCGGAATATCAGGAGACTGCGATGACTATCACGGCCCCCGAGGCGGTTGGCGAGTCGCTCGACCCCCGCGACCCGCTGTTGCGCCTGAGCAATTTCTTCGACGAGGGCAGCGTCGAGCTCCTGCACGAGCGTGACCGGTCCGGCGTGCTGTCGGCCGCCGGGACCGTCAACGGTGTGCGCACCATCGCGTTCTGCACCGACGGAACGGTGATGGGCGGCGCGATGGGCGTCGAGGGCTGCGCGCACATCGTCAACGCCTACGACACCGCCATCGAGGAGCAGAGCCCGATCGTGGGCATCTGGCACTCCGGCGGGGCCCGGCTGGCCGAGGGCGTCAAGGCGCTGCACGCGGTCGGTCTGGTGTTCGAGGCCATGATCCGCGCGTCGGGCTACATCCCGCAGATCTCGGTGGTCGTCGGTTTCGCCGCCGGTGGGGCCGCCTACGGGCCGGCGCTGACCGACGTCATCGTCATGGCGCCGGACAGCCGCGTGTTCGTCACCGGCCCCGACGTGGTGCGCAGCGTCACCGGCGAGAACGTCGACATGGCCTCGCTCGGGGGCCCGGAGACCCACCACAAGAAGTCGGGTGTGTGCCACATCGTGGCCGACGACGAACTCGACGCCTACGCGCGTGGCCGCCGGCTGGTCGGATTGTTCTGCCAGCAGGGGCATTTCGACCGGAGCAAGGCCGAGGCCGGCGACACCGACATTCGGGCGCTACTGCCCGAGTCCGCCCGCCGCGCCTACGACGTGCACCCGATCGTCACCGCGATCCTCGACGCCGAGACGCCGTTCGAGGAGTTCCAGGCCAAGTGGGCACCGTCCATGGTGGTCGGGCTGGGCCGGCTGTCGGGCCGCACGGTGGGCGTGCTGGCCAACAACCCGCTGCGCCTCGGCGGCTGCCTGAACTCCGAAAGCGCCGAGAAGGCAGCGCGATTCGTGCGCCTGTGCGACGCGTTCGGCATCCCGCTGGTGGTGATCGTCGACGTGCCGGGGTACCTGCCCGGCGTCGACCAGGAATGGGGCGGCGTCGTCCGTCGCGGCGCCAAGCTGCTGCATGCCTTCGGTGAGGCCACCGTGCCGCGCGTCACGCTCGTCACCCGAAAGATCTACGGCGGGGCCTACATCGCGATGAACTCCCGCTCGCTGAACGCCACCAAGGTGTTCGCGTGGCCGGACGCCGAGGTAGCCGTCATGGGCGCCAAGGCCGCCGTCGGCATCCTGCACAAGCGCAAGCTGGCGGCCGCGCCGGACCACGAGCGCGAAGCGCTGCACGACGAGCTGGCCGCCGAGCACGAGCGGATCGCCGGCGGGGTGGACAGCGCCATCGAGATCGGCGTGGTGGACGAGAAAATCGACCCGTCGCACACCCGCAGCAAGCTGTCCGAGGCGCTGGCCCAGGCCCCGGCGCGCCGCGGTCGGCACAAGAACATCCCCCTGTAACCGCGACGCGTCCTCCCCCGCGCCCCGCCCCGCCCGCTTCGCCCCTCTCCGCCCCTCTTTGCCCGCGAGCGTAAGCGCACTGCGAAAAATCGCCTCTAAAATCGCAGCGCGCTTACGCTCGCGACGCTCAAGGTTCGGGACTCAACGAGCGGGCTGGTTCAAGAACTCCTGCGCGACGCCGAGTACGCGCTCGCGGTCGGCCTCGACCAACCCGATCCGGGTGCGGCGGTCGACGATGTCGGAGGCGTCCAACGCGCCTTCGTGGCTCACGGCGTAGGCGAATTCGGCTCTGGTGACGTCGATTCCGTCGGCCACCGGCTCCCCCGGCCGCGCGCACCCGGCGGCCGCCAGCACCCGGGGCGCCTCGGCGCCGTAACGCTGCACCAGTGACGGCGGCACGGCGGTGTCCGGCGTGGCCGACGGACCGGGATTGCGCGGCGCGCCGATCAGCGGGAGGTCCCGGGTGCGGCACCTGCCGGCCCGCAGGCCGCGGGCGCGCACGGCGTGGTTCAGCACATCCTCTGCCATGTAGCGGTATTCGGTGAGCTTGCCGCCGATCACGCTGATCACGCCGGACGCCGATTCGACGACGGCGTGCTCGCGGGACACATCGGCGGTGCGGCCCTCGCCCGTGTCGATCAGCGGGCGCAGCCCCGCGTAGGCGCCGATGACGTCGGCGGTGCTCAGGGAGCTGCCCAGCGCCGTGTTCACCGTGTCGAGCAGGAAGGCGACCTCCTGCGCCGACGGTTCCGGCACGTCCGGGATCGGCCCGGGCGCGGCCTCGTCGGTCAGCCCGAGATAGACCCGGCCCAGTTGCTCGGGCATGGCGAACACGAACCGGTTCAGCTCGCCGGGGATCGGAATGGTCAGCGCCGCCGTCGGATTGCCGAAGGTGGCGGCGTCGAACACGAGGTGGGTGCCGCGGCTGGGCCGCAGCCGCAGGGCCTCGTCGATCTCGGCCGCCCACACGCCGGCCGCGTTGATGACCGCACCGGCCGTCACGTCGAACGACTCCTGAGTCCGGCCATCGGTCAACCGCACGGAGGTGCCGGTGGCCTGCGACGCCGACACGTGCGTCAGGATGCGAGCGCCGTGCTGGGCCGCCGTGCGGGCGACCGCCACCACCAGGCGCGCGTCGTCGACCAGTTGCCCGTCGTAGGCCAGGAATCCCCCGT
>NZ_LZKC01000237.1:0-18134 GCF_001672685.1 Mycobacterium sp. E2462 | reverse complement strand
CGGCGGTAGCGTTCGGCGCGCTGGGGGTGGCCGGGCTGATCGAGTGGCCGGTGCTCCTGGCCGTCGGCGGCGGCGCCCTGCTGCTGCAACGGTTGGGCCGCAAACACGACGCGCCCGCACCCAAGGCCAGCCTCAAGGCCGTGCCCGCCGAGCCCGAGCCCGAGCCCAAGGCCCAGACCCCGCGACCCGCCCCGGCGGGCGACGCCGCGCCGCAGAAGGCGGCCCGCAAGGCGCCGGCCAAGAAGGCCGCCGGTCGCCGCGCGGGAACGCCCCCGCTCCGCAGCACCAACTGACGCGCGGTCCGGCGACAGCTGACTAAGAGGAACCCCGTACCCCCGCTTTGAGCATCGCAACGTCAATACAACGAGCCGGCCCGGTGCGGGCGCTGGCCGCCGGCGTGCAGGCGACGACCGCCCTGGTCGGGACGAGCCTCACCGTTGCGGCGATTCCGCTGCGCGAGGGCGCCCGCGTCCTGACGGGCGACCTGCCGCAGGGGCCGCTGAGCCGCCGCTGCTGGCGCGGCGGCGACCGCGCCTGGATCGAGGTGCGCGGACTCGGCGCCGCCGCCGACGCCGAGCTGGGCGGCCGCGTCCTCGAGGCCGTCCGGGCCCACCCCGGCGTCGCCGCGGCCGAGCTCAACTACCCGCTGTCCCGGGTGGTCGTCTCCTTCGGCGGCGAAGACGCGTCGCTGCGCGATCTGTGCCGGATCGTCGAGCACGCCGAAAAGCGTTATGCGGAAACGGAATTCGTCAAGCCGACGGGACGCCCGACCAGCCTGCCTGGGGACGGCGCGGTGCTGGCGACCAGGGCGGCGACGGTCGCGGCGAGCGCGGCCGGCTTGGGCATCGCGATGACCGGCCGCGCGCTGCGCTGGCCGCGCGCGCCGCTGGGCGTCCTGGCGGCGGTGGTGGCCGTCGACTATCAGCCCTGGCTGCGCCGGGTGGTCGAGGACCGCATCGGCCGGCCGGCCACTGACACGGTGATCGCGCTGGCGGCGACGGCCGCCGAAACCGCGACGCTGTCTCGCGCGTCGCTGTCGGTGGGCGTGCTGCTGCAGTCGCTGAAGGCCGCCGAGAGCAGGGCCGAGGCGCGAGCGTGGCGGCACCACGAACCGGTGCTGGCTCAGCACGCCGACCACCCGGACACCGATGCCTCGGCGCAGCACAAGCCGCCGCGCGGGCGGCCCACGGACCACCACGCCGGCCGCTTCGCGCTGATCCAGGCGCTCAGCGCCGCCGTCGTCGGAGCGACCACCCGCAATGTCAACGCGGCCGCGCTGTCCGTCCTGGTGAGCGCGCCGTCGGCGAACCGCACCACGCCCGAGGCGTTCGCCGCGGCGCTCGGGCGTGGTCTGGCCGACCGGCACGACGTGCTGGCGTTGCGGCCCGAGGCGCTGCGCCGCCTCGACCGCGTCGACGCTGTGGTGGTCGATCCCCGCATCCTGTGCACCGATGCGCTGCGGGTGTCGCGGGTCCGGGGCGCCCAGGACTCCGAGCTCACCGCCGCGTGGTCCCGCGCGCAGCTGATGCTGGAGAACGCGGGGTTGCGGCCCGGCTGGCGCCCCCTGCCCGGCATCGCCGCCGCCGCACCCGATTCCGCCGCCGAGGCCCTGTTCGCGCTGTCCCACGACCCGCTGGCGCCCGCCGTCATCGCCGAGGCCCGCCGGACCGGGTTGGACTTGCTCACCGTCGACGACGAATCGCTGGGCGAGTTGCGACCCGCCTTCGACGAGGTCCGGCCGTTGGCGGGTGACACCGTCGACGCCGCGCTCGCCGGCCTCATCGCCGACCTGCAAGACGCGGGCCAGACCGTAGCGATTCTGAGTTCGCCTGTTGCACAGCGGATTTGGGCGGCTGACGTGGCGCTCGGCGTCATGCCGCGCCCCGGGGCCGGGCCCCCGCCGTGGTATGCCGACCTGCTGTTGCCCGACCTGGCGGCCGCATGGCGGGTGCTGCGCGCACTGCCCGCGGCCCGGGCCGCCGCCCAACGCGGGGTCGGCCTCGCGGCCGGGGGCACCGCCATGGGGTCGTTGCTGATGATTCCCGGCGTCCCGGGGATCGGGCGCGGACCGGTGGCCACCGGCGCGGCCGCCGGTGTGCTGTCCGGATACCTGCTGGCCCGTGGCGTCCTCAACGAGGATCCGCCGCGCCCGGCGCCCGGGCAGGAGTGGCACGCGATGTCCGTCGAGCAGGTCCGTCGGGCGTTGCCGCCGCCGCAGGACGAACCGGCGGGCGAGCGGGACGCGCTCGCCCTGGCCGCCGTCGGCGCCGAGCCGCCCGCGACGCGCGGGCGCGCCGTCGTACAGTTCCTCAACGCCGTGCGCGCCGAGCTGAGCGATCCCCTGACGCCGGTGCTGGCGCTGGGGTCCGCAGCCAGTGCGGTGCTCGGCTCGCCGGTGGACGCGGTCCTGGTCTTCTCGGTTCTGACCGGGAACTCGATTCTCGCGGCCAGCCAGCGACTGCGCGCCGAGAACCGGCTGAATCACTTGCTGGCGCAACAGGTTCCGCCGGCCCGCAAGGTGCTCGACGGGCCGGACGGCGAGCGGCTCTACCGCGACGCCATCGCGGCGCAGCTGCAGCCCGGCGACGTCATCGAGGTGCGCACCCACGAGGTGGTGCCCGCCGATGCGCGCATCATCGAGGAGGTCGACGTCGAGGTCGACGAGTCGCCGCTGACCGGTGAGTCGCTGTCGGTGGAAAAGCAGGTCGACGCCACGCCCGGCGCCGATCTGGCCGAGCGGCGCTGCATGCTTTACGCCGGCACCACGGTGGTGGCGGGCACCGCGGTCGCGGTGGTGACCGCCGTCGGCGCCGACACCCAGGAACGCCGCGCCGCCGAGCTGGTCTCCGGGGACAACTCGTCGGACATCGGCTTGCAGCACCAGCTCAGCCAGCTCACCAACCAGGCGTTCCCGGTCAGCGTGACGGGCGGGGCGCTGGTGGGCGCGCTGGGTCTGCTGCGGGGCACGGTGCTGCGCGAGGCGGTGGCCAGCGGGATCGCGATCGCCGTCGCCGCGGTGCCCGAAGGCATGCCGCTGGTCGCGACCCTGGCCCAGGCGGCCTCGGCGCGGCGGTTGACGAAGTTCGGCGCCCTGGTGCGCGTGCCGCGGTCGGTGGAGGCGCTCGGGCGCATCGACGTGGTCTGCTTCGACAAGACCGGAACGCTCAGCGAGAACCGCCTCCGGGTGGCGCAGGTGCAACCGGCACCGGGCACGTCGCGCGAGGAGGTGCTGCGCTGCGCCGCGCACGCCGCCCCGCCGTCCAACGGTGGTCCGCAGATCCACGCCACCGACGTCGCGATCGTCGAGGCGGCCGACGAGTCCGCCAGCACCACTGCGCCCGACGCGCACCTGCCGTTCCGGTCGGGCAGATCGTTCTCCGCCTCGCTCACCGGCCGCGAATTGACCGTCAAGGGCGCGCCCGAGGTGGTGCTGGCCGCGTGCGGCGACACCGGCGCCGCAGCCGAGGAGGCGGTGGCGGGCATGGCCACCGGGGGCCTGCGGGTGATCGCCGTGGCGCGCCGGCAGCTCACCGCCGCCCAGGCGCGGGCCATCCGGCAGAATCCCGACGATCTGGCCGAGCACACCCGCGACGGCCTGACGCTGACGGGCTTCCTCGGATTGTCCGACACCCCCCGCCCGGCGGCGGCCGGGCTGCTCGCCGACCTGGGCCGTCAGGGCGTGGGCGTCAAGCTGATCACCGGTGACCATCCCATCACCGCGACGGCGATCGCGGCCGAGTTGGGCCTGTCGGTGACTACCGAGCAGGTCATCAGCGGCGCGCAGTGGGACTCGCTGTCCCGCAAAGATCAGGAGCGGGTGGTCGGCGAGCGGGTGGTCTTCGCCCGGATGACACCCGAGAACAAGGTCCAGGTGGTGCAGACCCTGGAGTCGGCCGGGGTGCGGACGGCCATGGTCGGCGACGGCGCCAACGACGCGGCCGCCATCCGCGCCGCCACGGTGGGCATCGGCGTCGTCGCGGGCGGCAGCGACCCGGCGCACCTGGCGGCCGACGTGGTGCTGGTCGACGCGCGTATCGAGGGGCTGACCGAGGCGATCCAGGAGGGTCGACAGCTTTGGCACCGGGTGCAGTCGGCCGTGTCGGTGCTGCTGGGCGGCAACGCCGGGGAGGTGCTGTTCGCGGTCGTGGGCAGCGCGCTCACCGGGACGTCGCCGCTGAACACCCGCCAACTGCTGCTGGTCAACATGATGACCGACGCGCTGCCGGCCGCCGCCCTGGCGGTCAGCAAGCCGACCAGCTCGCTCGACCCCGCGGTGCGGGGTCCCGACCAGCCCGCGCTGTGGCGCGCGGTCGCGATCCGCGGCGTCACCACGGCCGCCGCCACCACGGCGGCGTGGGCGCTGGGGAGCGCGACCGGACGCCCGCAACGCGCGTCCACGGTGGCCCTGGTGGCGCTGGTCGGCGCCGAACTGGGTCAGACGCTGCTGGATTCCCGCGCGCCGCTCGTGGTGTTCACCGCGGTGGGGTCACTGGCCGCCATGGGAACGCTGATCAGCATCCCCGGGGTCAGCCAGTTGCTTGGCTGTACTCCGCTGGGTCCCGTCGGCTGGGCGCAAGGGCTGGGATCCGCTGCTGCGGCGACGGTCGCGATTGGCGTTGCGAATCGTGCGCTGACGGGTCGGGGCACACCGGGCCCCGCGCCGCGCGGGACGCCGGCCGTGCCGAGCGAAGCGGCGCCCGTTCCCGACGGTGAATCTCGACAACCCCCGCCCGCCACAACAGCGCATAGAGTTCCACTAGCGGAACCCGCAGCACCGAAGCAACCGACGAAACAAGTGGATCGCCCCCAGAGTCGGTCATCGTCGACATAAGACCGACGGTGGTCGGAGTACCCGGCGAGGCGGCAAACCCTTCGTTACCGAAAGGCAAATGATGGCGGAAAAGAAGTCGCGAAAGGGCACCTCTCAGCGCGAGGCGGTGCAGAAGATCCGCGAGGGCGAAACGTTCGCGGTCAACCTGCCGGTCGTGGGCCAGGTGGAGATTCCCCGGCCCGAACAGCTGGCCTACTTCGGTGGCCTGGCGGCCCTCGCGGCGTTCGAGCTGATCGATTGGCCGGTCGCTGTCGTCATCGCCGCCGGGCACTTCCTGGCCAGCAACCACCGCAACAGGCTGTTGGAGGAGCTCGGCGAGGCCATGGAGGAGGCCTAGCACAGGCCTAGCGGAGCCGGTCAGTCTTCCTGGGTGTTGTCGAACCGCAAGGTGACCCGCGTGCCGCCCGGAGTGCGGCGGGTGTCGACGTGGTCGGCCAGCCCGCTCATCAGGGTGAGGCCGCGCCCGCGCCGCTTGCTGAACAGGCTCGCCGAGGAGTCGCCGACCCACCGCCCCGTGTCACTCACCGTGATCGTCACGGTGCCTGCGCGCAGGAAACCTTCGACCGACACCGTGCCGCGCGGCTCACGGCGGTTGCCGTGTTCGATCGCGTTGGTGACGGCTTCGCCGGTCGCCAGCAGGATGTCCGTCTCGCTTCGCGGTGTGACGCCGATCAGGGCCAGCCAGTCCCGCAGCTTTTCCCGCGCGATCGGGATCTGCCCCGGCACGGCCGGCAGCACGGAGGCGAAGCTGGTGGCGGCGCAGTGGCTCGGGCGCAGCGCGAGCACCACGACGTCGTCGCGGTAACCGGTTGGGGGCGCCATCTGGGCCAGCAGCTCGGCGCACACCGCCTCGACCGGGAGGTTGGCGCATTGGGCCGCAACGGTTTTCAGGCGGGCGAACCCCTCGTCGAGGGTCTCGCCGAGCCGCTCCATGAGGCCGTCGGTGTAGAGCAGCAGCAGGCTGCCCGGCGGCAACGTCGCCGTCGCCGTGGTGTCGTCGGGACGGTTCTCGGTGTCCATTTCCGCGACGGCCACCGGCGGCCGGCGGCCCCCATCCAGGAAGCGGGTCCGGCCGTCGGGCTCCACCAACAGCGGGTACGGGTGGCCCGCGCAGCTGTAGCTCACGGTGGACCCCTCGCCGTGCGTGCCGGCCTCGATGACCCCGTACGCCAGGGTCGCGCAACGGGCACCCGAGACGCTGCGGGCGTACCTGTCGAGGCCGCCCAGCACGGCGTCGGGCTCGGCGGTGGTGAGCGCGGTGGCGGCCACCGCGGCGCGCAGCCGGCTCATCACGATCGCCGCGGGCAGGCCGTGCCCCACCACGTCCCCGACCGAGAACGCCAGCGTGCCGGGACGATTCAGCGGGGTGACCGAATACCAGTCCCCCCCGACGCGCATCGCCTCGCCGGCCGGCTGGTACACGGCCGCGACGACGGCGGCGGTCGAGCCGCGGTCCAAGTCGAGCAGGTGTTCCTGGAAGTCCACCGCGATGCGGTGTTCGCGCGCCGCGACGCGGACCCGGTCCAGCGCCGCCGAGGTGAGCTCGGCCGTCCGGCCGAAGGTCTCCAGGTCGGCCGCGTCGAACTGGCGCGGCGCGGGCCACAGCAGCGCCAGCGTTCCGATGACCCGACCGGCGTTGTCGCGCAACGGCTGTGCCACGCAGGCGCGTACGGCCGCCGCGGAATCCTCGGCGGCTTGGGCGTAGCGGGACGGCAACTGCAGGGTGTCGCCGACGATCATCGCCTCGCCGGTGCGGACCACGTCGGCCCCGATCAACGGGGCGTCGAGGGCCACCACGTGGTAGCGGTCGCGCAATTCCGTCGGCAGCTTGCCCGCGTATTCGAACCGGACGTGGTGTTCGCCTTCCAGCACGCCGATGGCGACCGCGGCGGCATCACCCGAGCCGAACGGCGAACCCAGCAGCGCGTCCATGATCCCGGCGATCGAGTCGGTGCCCTGCAGCGCCGAGTCCAGGTGCACCAGGTCGGACGCCAGGCGCGACTGCGCCTCGCGGCGCTGGCGTTCGCGTTCCCGGTCGACCGCGGACAGCCGGGAGGCGACCCGGTCGATCAGCTCTTGGGAGCGGAACGGCTTGAGCAGGTAATCGTCGGCCCCGCCGGCGAAGCCCTCGTCGATGGCTTCGACCCCGGCGCGCGCGGACAACATCAGGATCGGCGTCGCGGCCAGTGTCGGGTCCGCGCGCACGGCCGCGACAAACCCGAAGCCGTCCAGTCCGGGCATCATCACGTCGGTGACGATCGCGTCGGGATGCACCTTGCGCGCGGTGGCCAACGCCGAGTCACCGTCGGCGACCAGCACGGTGTCGTAGCGGGGCGACAACACCCGGTCGATGTGCGCGCGCATGTCGGCGTTGTCGTCGGCGATCAACACCAGCTGCCGCGCCGAGTGGGGAGCATCCTGTGCGGCATCGGGCTCGGCGAGTGGGGTCACCCACTGGCTCGTCTCGGCGACGTACGGGTTGGTGGCGTCCGGCGCGCCGGCGGCCACCTGGTCGGGGGCGGCACTCGAATTCGATTGTGGGAGTGAGATTGTCACGGTGGTGCCATGGTCGACCGCGCTGTCGATGTGCACCGTTCCGCGGTGCAGTTCGACCAGCCCGCGCACCAGCGACAACCCGATGCCGGTGCCCTCGACACTGCGGCCACGCGCGTTGTCGGCCCGGTAGAACCGCTCGAACAACCGGTTGACGTCGTCGGCGTCGATGCCGACTCCCGTGTCGCGCACGGCGATCGAGCATCGCCCGGCCTCGGCGCGCACCCGCACCGCGATCGAGCCGCGCAGCGTGTACTTGACCGCGTTCGACAGCAGGTTCAGCACGATGGTCTCCCACATGGCCGCGTCGACGTCGGCCAGCGCTGCCTCGCAGTCCAGTTCGAGCTCGAGCCCCGCGCGGTGGCACAGCTCGGCGAAGGACGAGGCGATCTGCTCGGTGAGCGCGCCGACGTCGGTGCACACCAGTTTCGCGTTGGCGCGGCCGGCCTCGATGCGGGAGAAGTCGAGCAGCGAGTCAACCAGGCGCTGCAACCGCCTGGCGTTGCGACCCGCGGTGCTAAGACGTTCGGCCAGAACGCTTTCCGGCTCGGCACCGGACAACGCGTCGTCCAGCGGTCCCAGCAGCAGCGTCAGGGGCGTGCGAAACTCGTGGCTGACGTTGGTCAGAAACGCCGTCTTGGCCCGGTCCAGTTCGACCAGCGCGTCGGCCCGCTGGCGTTGCTGCTCGTAGGACACAATCGACGCGAAGGTCGACGACAGCTGGTCGGCGAGCAGTTGACAAAAGCCGCTGTATTGGGTGTCGAGGGGACGGCGCGGGCTGATGCCCACCACCAACGCCCCGCCGACGGTGGCCTCCCCCAACGGCAGTACCAGGGCCTGCTCGGGACAGTGGGGGCCCAGGACCTCCGCGATGCCCGGGATCGCGGACGCCACGTCGTCGATGAGGCGCGTCTCCGCGCGCGACAGCGTCGCCGCGTCCCCGCCGGCGAGCTGCGCCAGTTCCCGCGGCAGCAGCGGCAGCACCGATGTGGTGGCGCCGCGCAGGGTCACGGCCCCCGCCGCCTCGTCCTCGACGTAGACGGCGACGAACGGCAGGTCGGCGGGTTGCCCGGCGCACACGGTGACGGCGACGCCGACGGCGTCGTCGACGCTGCGGGTTTCCAGCATGGCAGCGGCCACCGTGTTGAGCAGGTGCAGGCGGCGTTCGCTGAGCACCCGTTCGGTGGTTTCGTAGGACGGGCAGAAGATGCCGAACGGCCGACCGTCGGCGCCCATCAGCGGGCTGTAGGTGAACGTGAAGTAGCGCTCCTCGCGCCGCCCGGCGGTCACCATCGCCAGCATCAGGTCACGCGACCAGGTCGCCTCCCCGGTGGCGACGACCCCGGAGAGCATCGGATTGATCGAGTCCCAGATGTCCCACCACACGTCGCGGCCGGGCCGGCCCAGCGCGGCGGGATGTTTGTCGCCGAGGATCTCGATGTAGGCCTCGTTGTAGACGACGAACAGATCCTCGGGCCCCAGCCACAGCGCCAGCGGGAACCGCGACGCCAGCGTCGTGGCGACGGCCGCGCGGACCTCGCTCGGCCAACTCTGCGGAGACCCTAAAGGGTGCGAGTCCCAGTCGAACTCGGCGAACCGCCGGCCCATCTCGCCGCCTAGCGACACCGCTGCGGCAAGGTCGGCCGGCAGGCGGGCGGTCACGGTTGTCGTTTTCGCTGCAGCGCGTCGGGCAAACTCGGGGAGATGTCGAAGATCCGGTCCAGCTCGGTGACCTGGATGGGACGCAGGACCTGGTCGTGGTTGGCCACCAACCGCACCGCCGTCCCGGCGGCCTTGCCGTCCTCGTGGCAGTCGAGCACCGCGTTCAGCGCCGCGCTGCCGAAGAAGTCCACCGCTTGCAGGTCGACGACGACCAGCCTGGCGGGGTGCGTCGCGGCCAGCTTGAGCGCGCCGGTCAGGTGATCGACGAGCTGGTCAACGGTACTGGAGTCGACATCGCCTTTGACGCGCACGATTACGGCGTCCTCGTGGGCTTCGTGTTCGACCGCCAACAACATCTTGCCTTTCGCCGCCGCCAATCTTCCATACTGCCGCCGCTAAGCCCGATGTGGCGGCGAGCATGCGCGGGCGCGCATTGCAGATCATCCGAGCCTAGCGCCTGGCGAACTGGCCATTTCACGAATCAGCGGTTACCCGGCTCACTGCTCGCCAATCCGTTCGTGCACCGTCAGCAGCAAATGGTCGAATTCGCTCTGTTGCAGAGCCGTCGGAGACGGCAGGCTGGTCACCTCCACCAGCAACTGCCGTGCCAGCGCCCGCAGCTTCACGTTGGTCTCCTGCGACCGCCACTGCAGCACCCGGAAGGCCTGCTCGGCGCTGACCCGGTAGACGTACATCAGCACGCCTTTGGCCTGCTCGATCGCGGCCCGGTTGTCGAATAAGTCGGGCAGCGCGGAGTCGAGGACCTCCTGGCGGGTTTCGTCGAAGGTTGTGGTCAGGTCGATGTAGTAACCGGCCGAGCCCACCACCACGCCGGAATCGTCGAGCATCCGGTCGGCCACCACGATCGCGTCGTGCACCCTGCCCGTGGTGTCGACGAAGCGGTGTCGGCTGGAAAACGAGCCGGCCGATTGCAGGGCGTAGTCCAAGATCTCCTGGACGTGCGCCCGGTCGTCGGGGTGTTTGTGGGAAAGCAACAGTTTGGTGGTGGGCTGCACCTCGCCGGGTTCGTAGCCGTGCATCCGGGCGACCTCGTCGGACCATTCCCACCGCTGGCCGACGAACCAGAAGCGGATCGACCCCACGTTCAGGTAGGGCGCCACGCCGTCGGTCAGGCTCACTTCTTGGCCGCTGCTAGTGGCGGAGCCGTCTGCGCTCCGCTCCCCGCGCTGTTGCACGGTTGCATTTTTCCATCCACCCGACACGTCGGGCCACCGCCTGGGCGGAAACGCCGATCGGAATGCCGTGCGGCCCGGGGTGGGGGTAACGTCGCGTGCGGACCCATCCATCACACGCGGGAGCGCACGCCCAGTGCGCTGAGAGGACGGCTGAGGGCCGTCGACCGTACGAACCTGACCGGGTAATGCCGGCGTAGGGAGCAGAAATCATGACTGACGTCCTTTCCGAGACCGTCGACGCGTCGGTGACCACCGGGCCGATCGCGGGCAGCAGCAAGACCTACCGCGACGTGCCGGGGGTGCCGGGCGCCCAGGTTCCGTTCCGGCGGGTGCATCTGTCGACGGGCGACCACTTCGACCTCTACGACACCTCCGGCCCCTACACCGATGCCGCCGCTCGCGTCGACCTGACGAAGGGACTGCCGGCGCGGCCGGGCGTGGTGCGCGACCGCGGCACCCAGTTGCAGCGGGCGCGTGCCGGCGAGATCACCGCCGAGATGGCCTACATCGCGGTCCGCGAGGGCATGCCCGCCGAGCTGGTGCGCGACGAGGTCGCCCGCGGCCGCGCGGTCATCCCGGCCAACCACAACCACCCCGAGATCGAGCCGATGATCATCGGCAAGGCCTTCGCGACCAAGGTCAACGCGAACATCGGCAACTCGGCCGTGACGTCGTCGATCGCCGAGGAGGTCGACAAGATGGTGTGGGCCACCCGGTGGGGCGCGGACACCATCATGGACTTGTCCACCGGCAAGAACATCCACGAGACCCGTGAGTGGATCCTGCGGAATTCGCCGGTGCCCGTCGGCACGGTGCCGATCTACCAGGCGCTGGAGAAGGTCAAGGGTGACCCGACCGAACTCACCTGGGAGATCTACCGCGACACGGTGATCGAGCAGTGCGAGCAGGGCGTCGACTACATGACCGTGCACGCCGGCGTGCTGCTGCGCTACGTGCCGCTGACCGCCAAGCGGGTCACCGGCATCGTGTCCCGCGGCGGCTCGATCATGGCCGCCTGGTGCCTGGCGCATCACCGGGAATCGTTCCTGTACACCAACTTTGACGAGCTCTGCGAGATCTTCGCCCGCTACGACGTCACGTTCTCGCTCGGCGACGGGCTGCGGCCGGGATCGATCGCCGACGCCAACGACGCCGCGCAGTTCGCGGAGCTGCGCACCCTGGGCGAGCTGACCAAGATCGCGAAATCCCATGGTGTGCAGGTCATGATCGAGGGCCCCGGCCACGTGCCGATGCACAAGATCGTCGAGAACGTGCGGCTGGAAGAGGAGTGGTGCGAGGAGGCCCCGTTCTACACTTTGGGGCCGCTGGCGACCGACATCGCGCCGGCGTACGACCACATCACCTCCGCGATCGGCGCCGCCATCATCGCCCAGGCCGGCACCGCGATGCTCTGCTACGTGACCCCCAAGGAGCACCTGGGGCTGCCCGACCGCAAGGACGTCAAGGACGGCGTGATCGCCTACAAGATCGCGGCGCACGCGGGTGACCTGGCGAAGGGGCACCCGCACGCGCAAGAACGGGACAACGCGCTGAGCCAGGCGCGTTTCGAGTTCCGCTGGAACGACCAGTTCGCGCTGTCGCTGGATCCCGACACCGCGCGGGAATACCACGACGAGACGCTGCCGGCCGAGCCCGCCAAGACGGCGCACTTCTGCTCGATGTGCGGGCCCAAGTTCTGCTCGATGCGCATCACCCAGGATGTCCGGGACTACGCCGCCAAGCACGGCCTGGAAACCGAGGACGACATCGAGGCCATGCTGGCCTCCGGAATGGCCGAGAAGTCAAAGGAATTCGCCGAGCAGGGCAATCGGGTGTATCTGCCGCTGTCGCCCCGGTGAATTATCTGCCCCTGCCGCCGCCGGGCACCACCCCGCTGCGGGTGCTGACGATCGCCGGATCGGACTCCGGGGGCGGCGCGGGCATCCAGGCCGACCTGCGCACGCTCGCCCTGTTGGGTGTGCACGCGTGCGTCGCGGTGTCCGCCGTCACGGTGCAGAACACGGTGGGGGTGCGGGGCTTTCACGAGGTGCCCGCCGAGGTGGTGGCCGGCCAGATCGACGCGGTGGTCGACGACATCGGCATCCACGCCGCCAAGACCGGGATGCTTGCGTCGTCGGACATCATCGACGCGGTCGCCGCGGCGTGGCGCGGGCTCGGGCTGTCGGCGCCCCTGGTGGTGGATCCGGTCTGCGCGTCAATGCACGGGGATCCGCTGCTCGCCTCGTCAGCCCTCGATTCCTTTCGGCGGCAGCTGTTTCCGTTGGCCACGTTGGTGACGCCGAACCTCGACGAGGTGCGACTGCTGGTCGACATCGACGTCGTCGACGCGGCCTCGCAGCGGGCTGCGGCCGAGGCGCTGCACGCGTTGGGGCCGCGCTGGGTGCTGGTCAAGGGCGGCCACCTGCGTTCGTCCGACCGCAGCTGCGACCTGCTCTACGACGGCGCTAACTTCGTCGAGTTCGATTCCGAGCGCCTGTCCACGGGCAACGACCACGGTGGCGGTGACACGCTGGCGGCCGCCGCGGCGGCGGCGCTGGCCCACGGCGCGTCCGTCCCGGACGCGGTCGGGTTCGCGAAACGCTGGGTCACCGCGTGTCTGCGCGCCTCTTACCCGCTGGGCCACGGCCACGGTCCCGTCTCCCCGCTGTTCCGGCTGTCATGAACCTCGAGCCGATCGCGGGGGTCGCGCACGAGCCCGACGGGTCGCCTCAGGGCGTCGTGGTCCTGACCCATGGCGCGGGTGGCAATCGCGACGCGCCGCTGCTGCAACAGGTTTGCGACGAGTGGGCCCGGCGGGGCTGGCTGGCGGTGCGCTACAACCTGCCGTATCGTCGCCGCCGCCCCACCGGGCCGCCGTCGGGCTCCGCCGCCGCCGACCGCGCGGGCATCGTCGAAGCGGTCACGCTGTGTCGCGGCCTCGCCGACGGCCCGCTGATCGCGGGCGGACATTCCTATGGGGGCCGCCAAACGTCGATGGTGGTGGCCGAGCAACAGGACGGCGCGGCCCCGACCGTCGACGTGCTGACGCTGTTCTCCTACCCGGTGCACCCGCCCGGCAAGCCGGAGCGTCTGCGCGTCGAGCATCTTCCCGACATCGCGGTGCCCACGGTGTTCACGCACGGCACCTCCGATCCCTTCGGCACGCCGGCCGAGGTCGCCGACGCGGCGGCGCGGATCCCCGCGTCGACCGCGCTGGTCGAGATCACCGGCGCCCGCCACGACCTGCGGTCGCGCACGCTGAATGTGGCGGCGCTGGCGGTCGACGCGGCTCTGGGGCTGCTCGGCCGAATTTAGACAGCTAAAACTGGACAGTTTTAGCTGTCTACTTTAGGGTGGTGGCGTGGAGGGCATTGGGGACTCCGCCGCGGCCGCGGCCCGCGAGATCCGGGTGGTGTTCAGCCGGTTGCGGCGCCGCTTGAAAGATGTTGCGGTCGAGGGCTTGTCGCCGTCGCAGACGGCGGTGTTGACACGGCTGTGGAAGGACGGTCCGTCGTCGGCCAGCGCGTTGGCCGGGGCCGAGCAGGTGCGTCCGCAGTCGATGGCGACCATTCTGGCCGCACTGAGGCAGCGTGGGCTCATCGAACGCACGCCGGACCCTGATGACCGCCGGCGGCAGGTGGTCTCGTTGACCGAGGCCGGCCGCAAGCGCGCGGAGAGCGACCGCCGTGCGCGCGAGGAATGGTTGGCACGGACGTTGCAGGACGGCTACACCGAGTCCGAGCGCCGCACCATCCTGGAGGCGCTCGCGCTGCTGGAGCGCCTGACCGATCAGTAGCGATACGAAAGGTACTCACGGACAATGGAACTCGGATTGCACTTCATCGACTTTCTACCGGGCGATCCGGCCACATTGGGTCCGACGCTGGCCGATGCCGCAATAGCGGCCGAGCAGGGCGGTGCGACGCTGTTCACGCTGGCCGACCACTTCTTCCAGATGGAGGGCATGGGACGCGCGGAGGACCCCTTCCTCGAGGGTTACACCTCGTTGGGTTTCCTGGCCGGCCGGACGAGCACGATCGAGCTCGGGCTGCTGGTGACCGGCGTGACCTATCGCCAGCCGGGCCTGCTGGCCAAGGCGCTCACCACCCTGGACGTATTGTCCACTGGCCGTGCCGTTTTCGGCATCGGGGCGGCCTGGTATGAACGCGAACACCACGCGCTGGGTTTCCCGTATCCGCCGGTGAGCCAGCGTTTCGAGCTGCTCGAGGAAACGCTGCAGATCTGCCGGCAGATGTGGAGCGACGACAACGGCCCCTACGACGGCAAGCACTACGCGTTGGCCGAGACGATCTGCGAACCCCAACCGATCCGGCGCCCGCCGATCCTGATTGGCGGTGATGGTGAGAAGAAGACGCTGCGCCTCGTCGCGCAGTACGCCGACGTCTGGAACAGCACCGTCGGCGACGTCGACCAGCTCAAGCACAAGGTCGAGGTGTTGCACCGGCACTGCGAGTCCGTTGGCCGCGATCCCGCCGAGATCCGCAAGACCGTCGGGCATTTCGTCGACCCGTTCGAGGATCTCGACGGCTACCTCGCGACCGTGGCACGGTTCGCGGAACTGGGCTTCGACATGGTCAACGCCGGCCCGTTCCCGGGCAACCCGGACCCGGTCGGCTTCATCCGCCGCATCGGCGACGAGCTCATCCCCCGGCTCGCCGAACTCGGTTGAGGGAGTTAGGTGTTGCCGACGCTCAGCCGGGATAGCGCGAGTAACAGGCGTCCATGTTGCCGGTCACGCCGCCCCGAAACGCGGCGATCCGGGTGAATCCGGCGGGCACGCTGGTGCCGTCGGCGTCGCTGGCCACCAGATGATTGATCAGCAGCCCGGCGACCGCCTTGTCCAAGTCACCGGCGGTCAGCTGCAGCTGATTGTGTGAGGGCAGGCTGATCGGTTCGGCCATCTTGCGGTGCACCACACCGGTCAGGCACGCCGTCCGCAACGCGGTCCACGGGCTTTGCATGGGCAGGTCGCGCTCGTGCTGCACCGCCAACGCGTACCGCGACATCACCACCGACAGGGCCGTGTCGTCGCCCTGTGGCAGGGTGTGCTGCTTCTCGGCGGACACCTTGCCCAGGACGGCGAGGGCGGGCAGGTCGACGGCGATGGTGTTGGTGCCCGGGCAGTACGACGCCGGCGGGCTGGGCTTGGCGTCGGGGCACGCGGCGCCCTGATAGGACAACGTCGGCGGGTTCTTCGGCGCGAAGATGACGCCCAGCAGTTCCATCAAGGTCGACAAGGTGTCCTTGTTGATCGGGACCTCACCGCTTTCATGCGCCCCGCGGGTGTCGGTGCGCAGCGTGGTCGGCAGGTCGCCGCGCCGCTGCTCGATCTCTTGCTTGTTGATCGCGACGCAGGCCGGCGCGCCGCTGATGAAGCCCTGCTGGAAGGCGCTGATCCGGTCCATCGCCGACCCGTGCGCGTCGTCGCTTTCGGTATCGCTGTCCATGACCGGGTCACGTAGCGTGATGAGCCCCGCCAGCACATGGTCGAGCCCGTCGGCGGTGCTCAACGTGAAGCGCGGCGATTTTCCATCGGCGACCCAGAACAGGTACACGCCGGCGAAGCAGTCGGCCTGCTGCTCGCGAACCAACGTCGGGTCCCGTCTGGTCACCAGCTTCGCCATCTGCTGCAGGGCGTGCCCGAATTCGTGGGCCAGCACCCCGGTGACGGCCATGTCGCCGAAGTACTGCTGCGCGATGGGCATGAACACGCCGCGGTCCCAGGCGATCAGATTGCAGCGGCCGGTGAAGAAGGCGTTGACCAGGTCGTAGGTCTGGGCATGGCAGACGATCGGGCTGTCGGGGTTGGTCGCGTCGTACGACACGAACTTGCTGACCGGGTGGAAGGTGCCCTTCAGCGATTGGCCGTACACCGACTGCCAGTAGTCCTCGATGTCGTTGATCGACAGCAGCGAGAGCTTGTCGATCGCGCCGTTGTCGGTGTTGAGCACCTGACCGTTCGGGGCGGGCCCGTTGGGGCGGATCCCGCTGGGCCCGTTGGCCGCGGGCAGGCCGGCGACCATGAAGGGGTCGTTGAGCATCGACAGTGCGCGGCCGTCGGCGAAAGTGGTGCAGCCCGCCACCAGAAGGACCGTCGCCAACCAACCGAATGTCGCCCTGAGCGCATGGCTGTTCATGACCGTCCTCGTCCGACCGGGCAGCAAGGGACTCATTCTAAAGGGGCGGGCGCCCGCAAGGGGGCGAACCCCTTGAGAACCAGCAAACCGCGCTAGGGCACCCGGCTGCGGTGCCGCTTGTCGTGCGGCGCTACACCGTTGACACCGCCGATGGACTCGGCGTACGTGCCCACCGCGAACCCGACGCCGGCACCCATGATGGCCAGCGCGTCGGCGTTGACGTTGTCGACGGTGTCGCGTGGCGTCTGGAAATTCGGGTCGAACGGGACGCCCGCCTGGCCACCCCAAAGGCGGGCCTGCACCGCGGTTTTCGGCTGCGCCGCGCCCGTGGTCATGCCCCCGACCGGCACGCCCGCGACCATGAAGGGGTGGTAATCGGTTCTGGTGTTCAGCGGCATGTCCGCGGCCCGCTTGCCGGCCAGGCTCAAATAACCGGTCAGGGTGCGCTCGATGCCGGCCGAGCCGTCCGGCACGTCGGCCGGGGTGATTCCCGGTGCGGGCGGGCCCGATTGATCGCCGTCGTCGGTGAAGAATCCCGCGTTCGGCGACGCCAGCATGGTGAAGTCGAGGTACATCGCGATGTCGTTGAGTTGCTCACGGGTCATGCCGAACACGTAATCCATAGCGCCGTTGATGCCGTCCTCGTCGGCGCCCCAGAAGACGAACCGCACCGCGTTGCTTACCGGCGCCAAGGGGCCCAGCTGCAGCGCCGTCTCCAGCACCGCGGCCACCCCGGACCCGTTGTCGTTGACGCCCGGGCCCACGCGCGGCCCGTCGAGGTGGGCGCCGACCACGATCACGTCATGCGGCGAGCCGGTCTTGTTCTGCGCCACCACGTTTCGCGAACTGATCATGACATTGCGGGCATCCAGCACCAGGCGCATCGGCCCGCTGGCGTAGGCCAGCGCGGCCGCCCCGTAGGCGCCGACGACGGCTACCGGCACGGTGAGCTGTTTGAAGTAGCCGGGGTTGAACAACGTCGGCGGGGCGCCGCGCCCGTCGGGCGCGCTGAGCACGATCAGGGCGGCCGCGCCCTTGGCCACCGCGCTGTTCTGCTTGTCGACCACCGAGCAGTGCGAGTCGTCGACGATCGCGATCGACCCCGCGGGCACCGTCGCCGGGTAGTCCGCGGCCGCACACCCGGAGGGTCGCAGCGGCCGGACCGGCTGGCCCGTCAGGCCACCGGGTGGGGTCTGCACCAGCAGCGAGGCCTGGTCGACGGTGTAATTCTGGCCTGCCACGGTCAGCGTCGGCTTACCCAGCGCGACGTTGAACAGCCGGTCGAATTGCGGCGTCGCGACGTCGAACCCCCTGGCGCGCAGGGCTTTCGCGACGTAGTCGACGCTGGCGTCATAGCCTGGGGTGCCGTCCGCCCGGGTGCCCCTGTTGGCGTTCGCGATGTCTTGCAAGGCGCGCAGGTGGACCAGCATCCGGTCGGCGGTGATCCTTTTCGCCAGGCCGTGCCCGAGATCCGGTGCGGCCGCGGGCGACGGCTTGGGCGACGAACAGGCCGCCAGCAGCGCGACGACGACGATCAGTGCAAAGCCGGTTCTGCGGGTCATGGCTTGGCGAGCACGTGGCGCGTGCGGTCCGCCGCGGCGGGGACTCCGTTGTGCCCGCCCAGATCCTGCGCATACAACCCGATGGCGTAGGCGACACCGCCCCCGTTGATGCCCAGCGCGACGCGGTTGATGTGGTCGAGGGTGTCGGTCTTCTGGTGATAGTTCCGGTCGA